>CAIYFF010000203.1 GCA_903925435.1 uncultured Planctomycetota bacterium
CACGCTGCGCGCGAGCTCGCCGTCATTGGTGAACAACAAGAGCCCGCTGGTCTCGAGGTCGAGGCGTCCGACCGGCGCGAGCCAGCCGATCGACGCCGGCATCAGGTCGCAGACGGTGGGGCGGTCGCGGTGGTCGATGCGGCACGCAGCCTGAAGCTCAGGGATTGACTTCCGATCCGCATCACGTAGCGTCCGAAGACCAAATCGTAGCAGGGTCGAAGAAGAAACCTGAGAGTCAGCGGTCGAGGATGGATCTCCGCGAGGGGATGCCTCGGTCGTGACGGGAGCGCGAACCCCTGCGACGGGTGGAGGAAACATGAACCAGCTACTCGCGACAGGCTGTCAGTTGCCATGCCGAGGTAGGGCTTTGGCAGTGCCCGCAATTCTGTTCATCGCTTCGCTGCAGGGAGTTGCACGGGAATGCACCGCGCAGCAGTTGACGGCGCAGACGCGGTACTCCACGCACGACTGGACGGCGCCGGTCGGCTTCAGTGGGGAGTCGATCGACTACCGCGAGTTCTGGGCGGACGTGAAGACGCCGGGCGACGGGTATGCCTACGCGGTGGGGACGATCGAGGTGCAGGACACGCGGCCTGGATCCACGTTCTCCCAGCAGCCGTCGGATCCGCCCCCGGGACTTGGGTTCACTCTCGGGGTCAACAACGTGCGCCAGGTCGTGATGCTGCAGCGAACCAGCACCGCCAATCAGGTGAACGCGCCGCAGAGGTTCTTCTTCGGTAGTTCCCCGGTTGCCCTGAACCTCCGCTCGACCAACGCCCGAGGCATATCGGTCTGGCCCGCCGACACGCCGGAGGCCACGCGGGTCGTGATCTGCGGCGAGACCTACGACCAGACGCTGCCGCTCAGCCAGGACCCACTCGTCGGGTTCACTTCAGCCGCCGGCAACAACGCGACCGGCTTCATCGCCGTCTACGACGGAGCCCTCACATTGCTCTGGACGCACCACTTCTTCGGCGCGAGCGCCCTCGGTGAGTGCGCCGTCACGGACGTCAGCGTGCGCGTCGTCCCGGTATCAGGTGGCACGCGCGACGTGATAACCTACTGCGGCATCTCGACCTTTGGCAACCCAGCCGCAGGCAATGCGTGGCTCACGCCGGTGCAGCCGTTTGCAGCGCCTGCATCTACCTGCGGCGTCGGCGCTCGAGCCTGGGCCAACGGGAGCAGCAATAACGCGGTTGGCCAGTGGGACGGTTTCGTCGGGCGCATCTCGCGCGACAGCGCAGCGGTCGGAGCGACAGTCACAGAGTTCCACTCCGTCGTCGGCGGTGCGCAGCAGGACGGGCTCTTCGGCCTGTCGGAACTCGAAGGCGACAAGTTCGTCGTCGTCGGATCCAGTGCAAGTGCGGGCACGATCTCGGCTGGACTTGCCTGCCCTGGCGTCTGCGTGGTTGCTGCGGACACCTACTGCCTCGGCACGGTCTTCGTCTTCGACGCCGCACCCGTCGCGAGCAGTGGCCCGCTGCTACTCGAGGCGATCGACGTCCTCGGCCAACCCGGAGAGATGAGCACTGTGGCGCGCGACGTGCTGGCGCAGCCCGGCTCGAACGTGCCTCTCCTCGACCCGCTCACCGGCGTCACCATTCCCGACACGCTACTGGTCGTTGGCTCCACGGGCGATGCCAGCATCGCTGGTCCCTGGTTGACTCAGCAGACCGTGTTCTCGGGGCCCACGGATGGATTCATTGCCATCTACTCCCACCCTGCTGTCATCAGCGGCGCTGGATTCGGCATCGAACGGTTGGGCGTCGAGTTCCAAGGGCTCGCCGGACCAAGCGGCTACACCGGGGTGACCGCATGGAACGAGTACGCGAATCACGCGGTCGTGACCGGGTTTCGCGAGCAATCCGGCTCTCCGGGCGTGCACGACATCGATGTGGCCAGCTACTACCTGTACACCAACAGCTACACGCCGCCCGCGACCGGCGAGAGCCTGCGCCTGCTGACGCGTGGCCAGCTTGTCGGTACTGCGGAGGACAGGCCGACTGCCATGGGGCCTCAAGAAGTGACCCAGGGTGGCGCCGGCCCTGCCTTCCAGACATTTGGACTCGAGAACCACGCGGGTGGCGGCGTGGCACAAGATGCGTCGGGTCGGGTGCAGGTCGTCGGAACGACGCTCAGTCTCGACTTCAATGTTCTTGGCGGAGGGCGTGCGCGGTCGACGACCCTGACTCCGGCCGGCCTTGCGACCAGGGAAGATGCGGTGCGGTCAGTCCTGGATCTACTGCCATACGGTGTCCGGCGCACCGATGGAACTGGCAACAGTCTCAATCTGGCCGGTCTCGTGTTCCCCCCGCCCGGCACGGATGGGGGCACGACCCCGCCCTGTGGCCTGATGCCGTTCGGTCGCCAGATCGGCGTTGCGCCCCCGGCACTGGCCCAGACGCGGTTGCTGATCGACTTCGACGGCCCCCCGCCGGCTGCGGGCACCAATGTGGGCGTCGTTGTGGTGCGAACCCCGGCATCCGGGGGCTTCACCCTGGCGGCGTTGCAGATCGGCTTCCCCGGTATCCCCGGCCTTGGTCTGCCGCTCGTCGTCAACAGCTCGGAGATCTGGGTGCCGATCCCTGCAGCGTTGCTGGGCTACAGTGGTGTGCCGAACGCCACCTTCCACGACTTGATCGCGGGACTGCCGCCGCCGCCGGCTCAATTCACCATCCAAGTTGCTTTCCTGCTCGGTGCCCCTGTGACTGGCGGCATCCCTGCCCAGGGCATACCCTGCGGCGGGACTGAGACCTACGCGGTGACCCCGGCTCTGTACATCGACTACTGACGCGGTCGATTCCGCGTCCGAGCATGTCACCCCCTGCGCTCATTAGAGCGGAGGGGGCTATCGACTGGACGAATACTCTTCGGAGGCTACCCAATGAAGCAGCAATCCTCGACACGCGGTTGGCGCCGCGTCGTCGCCAACCTTGTCGTCGGCCTACTTGCAATGGTCGTGATGCCGGCCCAATCCGAGGTTCGCGGATGGGGTATGAATTACACCACCACGGAAGCTCGGGAAGGTGGATTCGTACACGTAGACGCCGGCCTCTACACGACCGGGTTGGTTCGCGAGGACGGCCGCCCGGTATTCTACGGACAAAATACGACATGGGGCAACTGCGAGGCGACGCCGTTGCCAGCAGGTCTGCGCTATCAGAAGCTAGCCATGGGCCAGTTTTTCACGCTTGGATTGCTCTCGGATGGAAACATCGTCGGGATTGGATCCCTCAATCTGGGGGGGGCTCCGGTCCAGATTCCGGTTCTTCCGTCTGGCCTGCGCTATGTCGACATCGAGGCGACCCTCGTGCATGCTCTCCTGCTGCGATCGGATGGCAACGTAATAGGTATCGGCAGCAATCAGTTTAATCAAATAGCGATACCGCCATTGCCGCCGGGGCGGCGTCCTGTAGACATGGCGGCTGGTGAGGCGCACTCTGCGATCCTTTACGACGACGGCACCATCCAGATGTTTGGACGGAACACGCTGGGCCAGTGCAATGTCCCCTTACTTCCATATGGAATGGGCTACACATCGGTCGACGCGTATGGAAACACGACTGTGGCTCTGCGTTCGGACGGAACACTCTTGGCGTGGGGTGACAATTCCTACGGCCAGTGTAATGTCCCTTCCGGGACCTACCGACGGGCAGCGGTAGGTGTATACCACACTGCTGCATGGCGCTCAGACGGCACCTTCGTCGCGTTCGGCGACAACTCGCGTGGACAGCTGAATGTCCCATTGGTAGCTCCTGGCCTGGAGTGCAAGAGTCTCGCCTGCGGGGTCATGCACACAGTCGCTCTCATGACAGACGGCTCCGTGCTTTCCTGGGGCAATGACAACGAGCAGCAGAGCACAGTTCCTACGTTGCCGATCGATCCAGCGATTGGTGGGCGCGCGCGGCTCCGCTCGGTTGCCTCGGGGGGGCCAAACAGTGCCTGCGTGCTGTCCGACGGGACGATGCGGCTATGGGGCCACGAGTATCTTGCGAGCATGCCGCTTCCGTTCGCCAACAAGAACCTCCGGAGGGTGGAATTGGGCTATGGGACCGCGGTAGCCATGACCGAGGACGGCAACCTGCTCGCCTGGGGCGACAACACAGACGGACGAGCAACTGTGCCGCCACTTCCACCTGGCGTGCGATATGTCGACTTCGATGAGTGTTGGGCGCACACCGTGGCAATTCGCTCGGATGGCAACGCGGTACGTTTCGGGACTTTTCTTGGTACGATGCCGCCGCTTCCTGCAGGCCAGCGCTACCTCGACGCGGATGCAGAATCCTACGGCACACTCTTCCTTCGGTCGGACGGGACCGTGTTCTGTGTGGGATGCGTCATCGACCCCGGTGTCGCCATTGTTCCGCCTGCGCCTAATGGATTGCGCTACACGCAGGTCGCTCACTGCTTCACCTTTGGTGCAGCTCTGCGCTCCGATGGGACGATTGCCCTCTGGGGAAGCGTCCCAGCAGGATCCCCTCCTTCGCATTGGAGGGGTTTGCCTTCCTTGCCAAGCGGAGTCGTCTACGTAGAGATCAGTGGTGGCGATCTTTGCATCGCTGCACGTCGTTCGGATGGAGAAGTCGTCGTTGGTGGCTGGACCAGCAACTTCCGCGAGCACATGGTTCCTGCCCTCCTACCCGGCACCTCGTATGTCGAAGTCGATGGCGGCGACAAGTCCGTCGCCGCCCGAGTCGGCCCCACCAGCACCTACATCTCCTTCTACCCCGGCTGCAGTGGAAGCCGCCCCGCCGCCCGCCTGATCCCCGCCGACACCCCGCGCATCGGCAACGCCCTCGAAGTGCGCCTCTTCGATCTGCCCACCAGCTTTGCCTTCGTCGCCATCGGGTTCGCGCGCACGACTCCCATCCCTCTCGACTTCGCGGGCATGCCTGGTTGCGAGTCCCATATCAGTCTCGACCAGATCACGTTCGTCGCAGGGCAGGGTGGGGTCGCGACGATGGCTATCCCGATCCCGGATCGCCGTTCCCTGATTGGGGCCCGCTTCTATCACCAGGCCTACGTTCTCGACCCGAATGCAGGGAACACCGCCGGGGCTGTGGTGTCTGCGGCTGCGGAGGCGGTGGTGGGCGACTGGTAGAAGCGGTTGTACAAGGCGCCAGCAACTGCGGCCGGCCCCGAAGCCCGATGGCGGAGTTGCGATTTCTCCGCGCAATCCACGGATTCCGCTACGAACTCGCTCCTTGCCTTCGGCTTTCGTCGCTCAGCCTCGCTCGTAGGTCATTGGTGCAACCACTTCTGACCCGTTCCGTCACTCGCGCCACAGCTCGAACACCCCGCAGTCTTCCCCGAGCAACGCCTCGTTCTCGCCGACGATGCGGCTCTGCTCTGCATCGTCGGGATCTACGTCACCGTCCTCGAACGCCACCGTCGCCACCGGGATCCGCCAGGTCCCGCGAAGCAAATCGCCAGTGGCGTCGAGCTGCCCGTCATAGACGACGCGGTGGGATTCGATCTCGGCATTGGCGCTCGCCTGCCCTTCGGCGCCGGGGTGCAGCGCCGCATGGTCGAAGAACACCGTGAATGTGTGCTTGCCGCGATAGCGCTTCTCGAACGTGACGCGCGCGCCGTCGACTTCGCCTTCGATCGTGGACTCTGCGGGCAGCACGGTGAGCAGGTCGACTGCGACCGGGCCGATGCCGACCTCGTCGTGGTCGACGGGCTGCAGCTCCTCCTTCGTCACCCACATCGTCTCGTCGTCGTGCATCGCGCCGATCAGCAGCGCGCCACGCTGCAGGACGCGCATCGAGATGCCGCGGCGCTGGCCGTTTTGCTCATAGTGGCCACGCCACGTGCCGGTGAGGTCGTGTTGCGTCACGGCGCGGGGCTCCTCGTGCTCGCGCCTGCGGCCGCGCGCAGCGCCGCCAATTCTGCATCGGTCAATGCGCGCGACGTGCCGACATCCAATCCCGCGAGCGACAGCGGACCGATGTGCGAACGGTGCAATGCGAGCACGCCGTGGCCGAGCGCGCGGACCATGCGGCGGACCTGGCGGTTGCGGCCTTCGTGGATGCGCAGCTCGATCGTGCACTCGCGGCCGTCGTCCGAGATGCGTTCGGCGCGCGCGGGGCGCGTCTTGCCCTGGCCGTCGCCGATGTCGATGCCGCTGCGCAGCAACGCGAGGTCCTGGTCGTCGAGCGAGCCCGAGCAGCGCACGACGTAGGTCTTCTCGAGGCAGGACTCCGGATCGAGCACGCTGCGCGCGAGCTCTCCGTCATTGGTGAACAACAAGAGCCCGCTGGTCTCGAGGTCGAGGCGTCCGACCGGCGCGAGCCATCCGATCGACGCCGGCATCAGGTCGCAGACGGTGGGGCGGTCGCGGTGGTCGATGCGCGCGGTCACGTAGCCGGTCGGCTTGTGCAGCATCCACGTCGCGCGCGGTCGCGCGGCGAGCGGCTCGCCGTCGACCAGGACGCGCGCGCGCGCTTCGTCGATCCACGTGTCGGGCTCGGTGACG
>CAIYFF010000204.1 GCA_903925435.1 uncultured Planctomycetota bacterium
ATGCCTCCGTGTAGAACGCAGGGCGCACAGCGTCGCCGCCGCCGCGGATCACGGCAGGCAACGTGCGCGCCTTCGTCGTCGCATGCGGCGCCTCGAACGCGCGATCGTCGACCAGCCCGTCATAGGCAGACGCGGGACCGATGCGATCCCAGGTCCAGCCGAAGAACGCGTCCATCGGCTTCTTCGCATCGAATTCGAGCAACCACTGCGGCGCGTTGCCCCACGTCGCATTCGTGACGAAGCGACCCGTCGAGGTCTCGCACCACACGACCACGTCGGCCTTGTTGCCTGCCATCAAGATCGCCGAGCGATCCTTGTGCGCCACGGCCACAACCTTCGCGCGCGCGTCCGCAGTTTGCAGCAGATCGCCGACAGTGGGCACGAGCATGCGCGCTGCGCTGCGGCCCTTGCCCTCGGGGAACGGTGCGAGCGCCGCCGCATTCGCGTCGCCCGAGCAATAGACCTTGGCCTTGAGGTCGCGGTCGTACCACTCGTTCTTGACGATGCCGTGCACAAGCGCAGGCACGCCGGTGCCGATCGTCGCGTGGCCTGGGCCGGTCTCGGTGCACGCATGGGCAAAGGCGCACTCGCCGAAGTGGACACCCGAATCGAGCAAGCGTTGGAAGCCGCCGTCCTTCGCGAAGTGCGGCTTGCACTCGTCGAAGACCCAGGTCGCGAGCTGATCGATCGAGAACAAGACCACGAGCTTGGGCCGCGCGACGCGCGTCGGCTGCGTCGGTGCGGCTGGAACGGGATCCTGGGGCACGTCGTGCTGCGAAGCGACTGCGGCTGGCGGTTGCACCGCAGCAAAAGCCTCCGGCTTCGAGCACGAGATCGGCGCAGCGACAACGCCGGCCAGCAAGGCGAGCAGAGGAATGGGAGCGCAGCCGATCATGCGAAGGCCCTCGCGACGCGTTCGATCGTGCGCCACGGCAACAACCCGAGATGGTAGATCGACACGGCGCCGATGCCGTTCTGCGCGCAGAGGTCACGCACGAGACGGAGATCGTCGTCGGTCTGGTATTGCGGCGTGCGCGGATGGAAGCAGAGCCGCAGCGACGCTTGCTGCGCGGGCGTGCGCGGAGGCACGACGCCCTCGCCGCGCGCAGCGAGCAGGTGCGGCAGCGCAGGCGCCACCTCGCTGGCCTTCTCGCCGTAGACGGTCATCGCGCATTCCTGCACGACACCGCCGACGATCGCAAACGGCAGCGCCGCGTTGCCGCGAAGCGAATCGTGGTTCGTCTGCGCGCACAGGATCGCGTCGCCCGCGCGCTGCGACTGCAGCGGCATCAGCAACTTCATCAGCGACAGCGTGCGTGCGCCCAGCATGGCGAGCGCCGCGGGACCGACCTCGGCGCGCAGTCGCTCGACGATCTGCTGCGGGTTTGCCTTCTTGCCGACGGCCACCATGCAGTCCTCTTCGAAGCGCGCGTCGAGCAGTTCGCGGACCTTTGCGCGCAATGCCACGATCGCATCGCGGCCGAGCGGCGCGGACTCGACCTTCGTCGTCGCCATCGCGTCGACGCAGCTGTCGCAGAAGCACGCCGACATCAGCACGTCGACGAACGCGTCGGTCGGGAACGAGTTCTTGTCGTGGTGCGACGAGTGGCGATGGCCCAGCGAACCGATCGCTTCGAGTTCGATCGCATGCAGGCCGCGATGCGCGCGCAGGTCCTCCACCATCGCTTGCGCGTAGCGCTGCACGTGCGCATTGCCGTGGCACAGCGAATACGTGTAGGCGTCGCCATACGCGTTCTGCACGCAGCAGTCGGGATGCAGTTCGCCAAGGCGCGTGTTGTGCGTGAGCACGGCCCACGCGCGCGCGCGGAGCCCGTGCTTAGGCGCGTTCTCGCAGAGCCACTCGAGCGGCGACGGCTCGCCGTCTCGCACTTCGCTCGACACCAGCGGCGCGAGCCTGCCGTAGTCCGCGCGCGGCCGGTAGTGCACCGTGCCGTCCTCGAGGAACCGCACCTTGTTGTCCTTCTGCCACGGCGTGAGCCAGCGGCCCGCGTGGTAGCTGACCGCGAGCGCTACGTCGCGGAAGCCGAGGTCGGAGAGCCGCTGCAGGCCGCCGTGCGCGGACAGTGCGCGCAGGTCCCACGGATGGGCGTAGATGCCGAGTTCCATCCGCGGGACGGTAGCGGAGAAGGCAAGGTGCGCCAGCGTGCGCGCACCGAGCTACGTCAAGAAGCCGCGAAGCCCTTCGGCAGCCGCTTCTCCGCGATCTCGCTGAGCACCGCTGCCACGAACTCATCCTGCGTCGGCGTGCCGAGCTTCTCAGCCTGCTGGTTCTGCCACGAGACGGTGCCCGCCTCGACTTCCTTCTGTCCGAGCACGGCGAAGTAGTTGACGCGCGCAAGGCGCGCTTCGCGAACCTTGGCACCGAGCATGTCGGCCTTCTCGTCGACCGTGACACGCACACCGTGCGCGACGAGCTTCGCCTTCAGCGCGCGCGCCGCTTCGATCTGTGCGTCGCTGATCGGCAGGATGCGGACCTGCTCCGGCGCGAGCCACAGCGGGAACTTGCCTTCGAAGTGCTCGATCAGGATGCCGAGGAAGCGCTCGAGCGAACCGAGGATCACGCGGTGCAGCATCAAGCAGTTCTTCTTGCTGCCGTCTTCCGAGACATACGTCGCGTCGAGCCGGTTCTTGCTCGGCAGGTTGGGATCGAGCTGGATCGTGCCGCACTGCCAACCGCGGCCGATCGCGTCGAACAACGTGAACTCGAGCTTCGGCCCGTAGAACGCGCCCTCGCCCGGTGACACGACGTACTTCATGCCCGCCTTAAGCACTGCGTCGCCGAGCGCCTTCTCGGCGCGATCCCACGACGCATCGTCGCCGATGCGCTGCTCGGGACGTGTCGCGAGCTTGACGAGCACGTTGTCCTTCGAGAAGCCGAAGTCGGCATAGACCGCGATCAACATCTTGCAGAAGTCGACGACCTCGCTCTCGACCTGCGAATCGCTGCAGAAGATGTGCGCGTCGTCCTGCACGAAGCCGCGCACGCGCATCACTCCGTGCAACGCGCCAGCTGCTTCATTGCGGCAGCACGAGCCGAACTCGGCGATGCGCATCGGCAGGTCGCGGTAGCTCTTGAGCCCCTGCTTGAACACCAGGATGTGGCCCGGGCAGTTCATCGGCTTGATCGCGTAGTCGCGCTTCTCCGACTCGGTCGCGAACATGTTCTGCCGGTAGTTGTCCCAGTGGCCGCTCTTCTCGAAGAGCGAACGCGCCATCACGGACGGCGTGTGCACTTCGACGTAGCCGTGCTCGCGCTGCTTCTGGCGCATGTAGTCCATCAGCGTGACGTAGATGGACCAGCCCGCGGGATGCCAGAAGACCTGGCCCGGGTTGTCCTCCTCCAGATGGAAGAGGTTCATCTCCTTGCCGATCTTGCGGTGGTTGCGGCGCTTCGCTTCTTCGATGCGATGCAGGTGCTGCTTCAGCCCCTTCTCGTCGGCAAAGCAGGTGCCGTAGACGCGCGTGAGCTGATCGCTGTTCTGGTCGCCGTGCCAATAGGCGCCTGCGACCGACATCACCTTGCTCGCCTTGAGCCAGCCCGTCGATGGAACGTGCGGGCCAGCACAGAGGTCTTCCCACGCCTGACCCGGCGTGCCGGTCGAATAGAACGAGATCGTCTCGCTGCCGCGCGCGATCGCTCGCTCCGCGTTGTCGCGCTTGTATTTGTCGCCTTCGGTGCGCGCGAGGCCGTCTTCCTTGCTGAGCTCACAGCGCACGAACGGACGATCCTGCGCGATGATCTCCTGCATCTTCGCTTCGATCGCCGGGAAGTCGGCCTCCGACAACGGCGCGGGCGTCTTGATGTCGTAGAAGAAGCCGTCGTCGACCGGCGGGCCGTACGCGAGCTTGGTGCCCGGATGCAGCGCGCAGATCGCTTCGGCGAGCACGTGCGCAGCCGAGTGGCGCAGCAGGTAGAGCGCGTCGGGATCGTCGTCCTTTGCGGTGATGATCTTGATCGCGCAGTCGCGCTCGATCGTTCGGCCTAGGTCGCGGATCTCGTCGCCATCGAGCTTGACGCCGATCGCGCGCTTTCTGAGACCGGGCCCGATGGATTCGGCGACTTGCGCGCCGGTCACTGGGCCTTGGAATTCGAGGACCTTGCCGTCCGGAAGTGTGATGCGTGGCATGGGAACTGGGCGGCGAAGGCTACGGTCGCGCCGCCTGGTGTGCGAGCACGCCTGCGCCCTAGGCACAACTGCGCTTTCGCGGCGGGTCCAACGCGCCCCATGCGCGCGCGGCGTCGATGCGCTACCGTCCCGCCCGCTCGCGCCCATAGCTCAGCTGGATAGAGCACCGGATTTCTAATCCGGCGGTCCCAGGTTCGAATCCTGGTGGGCGTGCCAATCCTCGTCTTCGGCCCGCGGTCGCCGCCGTTCTGCGTAGCCGCCGCCAGCCAACGCCGAAGGCATCGCGGCGAGTTGTGCGTGGACGATGGCACAACCGAAACAACGCGCGCGCCGTGGCCTTCGTGGGAGATGGCCCACACCACCCCCCGCTGGATCCCCGCAGTTCTCGCATCGCTCTTCTGCTCGGTTGCCGTCGCGCAAAACGCAGAAGAGAAGAAGACCCCCGATGGCTTCCTGACCGGACTCCAAGGCTTCGACACGCTGCATGAGCCCGTTGGCCAGCCGCTCTACTTCGAATCGCCGACGATCGAGACGTCGTTCCGTCCGATCTACATCCGCCACACGTTTGACAACCAGTCGCAGCTGGCTGGCGGACAGGTCTCGATCTACGCCGCGCAATTGCGCGTCGCGCTGACCGACCGTCTCGCCGTGATCGCGACGAAGGACGGCTACAGCGAGATCGAGACCGGCGCTTTCGGCCGCGACGAAGGCTGGAACAGCCTCGCCGGCGGCTTGAAGTACGCGGCGCTCGTCGACGAGAAGGAACAACTGCTCGTCACGACCGGCGTCCGCTACGAAGCCGAGAATGGCCACCGCGGCACGCTGCAAGGCGGTGTCGACGAGTTCAGCCCGTTCGTGTCCGCGGCAAAGGGCATCGACGACTTCCACATGATCGGCAATGTCGCGTGGCGCGTTCCGACGGACAGCACGGACGGCAATCAGGTTCTGCACTGGGACCTGCACTTCGACTACGACCTCAACCCGAACAGCAATCGCATCGTGTCGCCAGTCGCCGAAGTGCACGGCGTGCACTACCTCGACGGCAATCCGAGCGCGCTGACGGTCGGCGGCCTCGACTACACCAACCTCGGATCGGCAGTCGCCGGCGAGTTCGTCGCGTGGGCCGGCGTCGGCCTTCGGCTCGAACTCGATCGCAAGACCGAGATCGGCGCGGTCTACGAATGGGCGCTCACCGACAGCGAAGACGACATCATGAACCGCCGCGTGACGGTCGACATGATCTTCCGCTGGTGATCGCGGGGCACCGCGCCCGCGGCCTCGGACATGGGCTGCGGGCGATCAGCGCACGCCGTCGAACACGGCCAGCGTCTCTTCCTCGATCTTCGCGCCGCGAAGCGTCTTCAACACCACCGCGAGTTGGCGCGGACGCTGCGGCAACACGACGAGCGCGGTCTGCGACACAAAGGCGCGGCCGACGACCTCCGGCACGCGCGGCTCGCCGAACGTGC
>CAIYFF010000205.1 GCA_903925435.1 uncultured Planctomycetota bacterium
AGTTGGTGACGGTTGGA
The DNA here is from genome assembly GCA_903925435.1 of uncultured Planctomycetota bacterium. GTDB lineage: Bacteria > Planctomycetota > UBA1135 > UBA1135 > UBA2386 > SXPK01. The sequence goes on from CAIYFF010000205.1 coordinate 18, forward strand.
TCGCGCCTGTTCGGCAACTGCGCCGTGAACAACCAGCCGGTGAAGCGCGATGGCGCGTGGTTCTACGAGGTCGAAGCCACGTCACAGTTCGGCGAGTCGAAGACGAGCGCGACCGCTGCGACGATCTCCGACCACGAAGCGTGGTTTGCGCATGCCTCGCTCGGCTACGCATTCGACGCGCCATGGAAGCCCGCGGTGCAACTGGCCTACGACTACGCCTCGGGTGATCGCCGCAACAACGACGGCAAGAACAACCGGTTTGACACGCTCTACGGCGCGCGTCGTTTTGAGTATGGGCCTACGGGCATCTGGGGCGCAGTGGCCCGAGCCAACCTCGACTCGCCGGAGTTGCGGCTCTTGCTGCAGCCTGCGTCGGACGTGAGCTTCATGGTCGCGGTTCGCGGCGTGTGGCTCGCGGAGGAGCGCGACGCGTGGACCGCGTCGGGCCTGCGCGACGCGACTGGCGCTGCGGGATCCCACGTCGGCGAGCAGATCGAGGCGCGCATTCGCTGGGATGCGCTGCCCAAGTCGCTCGAGATCGAATTGGGCTTCGCGACGTTGCTCGAAGGCTCGTTCCAGGACCGAGCATCGGGCGGCCAGGGCGAGGACGCGAGCTATGGTTATCTGCAGACGACCTTCCGCTTCTGAGCGGCGCGCACGCTACTCCACGTCGATCGCTTGCTGCAGCGCAGCTTCGAGCGCGCGCAGCGAGAACGGCTTTTCGAGCCGAGCCTTGAAGCCAAACTCGGCGTGGCGGGCGAGCACCGGGTCGTCGTGGTAGCCGCTCGTCACGACTGCGCGCACATCGGATCCCTCGGCGAGCAGCAGCTGTAGCGTCGCGTGCCCATCGCGATCGCCGGGCATCGTGAGGTCGAGCACGACTGCGTCGAATGGGCGGCCTTCCGCTCGCGCGCGTCGCCAAGCCGCGAGCGCTTCGTCGCTGGTGCCCACCGCTTCCGTGGAGCACGACAACCTCGAGGTCATCATCAAGAGCAATGTGCGCAGGCTTGCCTCGTCGTCGACCACGAGGATGCGCGCGCCGTGCAGCGATCGGCTCTCCTTGGCCTTCGCGATCTTCTGGGGCGTGCGTTCGACTGCGGGCATCGTGATGAGGAAGCATGCGCCGCGACTCGTCGTCGGATCGAGTCGCAGTTGGCCGCCGTGCCGCCGCAGGATCCAGAACGCGGTGGCAAGGCCGAGGCCCGTTCCGCCAGTGCGCGTCGTGAAGAAGGGATCGAAGATGCGCGAGCGATCCTGCTCTGGGATGCCCGGGCCGTCGTCGTGGACGCGGACCTCCACGCTTCCCGGCATCAGGTCGAGGCGATTCCTTGCTTGCACGAGCAGCGTGCCTCCCGAGGGCTTCGCTTGCACTGCGTTGATGGCGAGGCTGTGGAAGACGTGCGCCATCTGCCCTTCGTCAAACGATGCAGGGTAGAGATCCGCTGCGATCTCGTAGCGAGCCTTCCACTTGCTGCCGCGAAGCGCGAAGTCCACGGCATCGCGCGCAACTGCGCCAAGGTCGCCGATCTGTCGCACCGGTTCGCCGCCATGCGAGAACGTCAGCAACTGCTTCGTGAGCCCGCGCGCCCGCATGCAGGACTCTTCGGCGTCGGCGAGCAGTTTGGACGGGCCCGACTCCGCGACATCGAGGCGCGCCATCGCAATGTTGCCGAGGATAGAGGTCAGCAGGTTGTTGAAGTCATGCGCGATGCCTCCAGCGAGCTTGCCGAGCGCTTCCATCCGCTCTTCGCGCAATTGGCGCTCTCGCTCCAGGCGTTCGTGGTCCTTCGCTGCCAACGCACGCATCGCGTCGGCGTGGTCACGTTCGGCCCTGGCGGATGCGATGCGAGGCGCTGCCAAGGTCGCGATCGCGACGAACATCGCTTCGTCCTCTGCGGTGTATGCGCGCGGAGTTGGCGACTCCGCATCCAACACGCCGAGAACGGCGCCGCCGTAGAGGATCGGAACGGCGAGTTCGCTCGCGCCAGCGATGGTGTCGAGCACGTAGCGCGGATCTTTGCTGGTGTCCTCGATGCGCTCGGGCTTCCCGGACTGCGCCACCGATCCGACGATGCCCTTGCCGAGCGGCAACACGAGCCGATTGAAGATCTCCCGCTCCTTGTTGCTCTTGATGCCAAAGGCCGCTGCTTGCACGAGGCCCTCCGGCTCGCACAGGTAGATCACGCAATCGTCGTAGCCGAGCAGGTCCCCGACGTTCTGCGCGATGTCCCAGAGGAGGTCTTGCAGCGAGCGAGGCTCCAACAAGGACTGCGCAAAACGCGTCAGCGTCAGCAGTGCGATCTTGGGATCTGACAGGCTCGGGCGCATGCGACTCGCAGCAGTTGGAGGCGGGCAAGATAACTCCATTGCTGGCGAACTGCCCGGGGAGGAGTGCGTAGGCGGAGGCGCAGACGCCCGTGCCGCACTCGTTGCATGGCGGGCGATGTGTGAGTGGGATCGCGCGCCGCGGTGCACATTCCACGCGCGTGCTTTGGCAAGTGTTGCAACGGGCGACGAAGAACCTTCGCGACGCAGGCCGACGTTCGCTAGCGACGCGCGAGTTCTGGTGACCTTTGACCTTGTGCGTAGGGCAGTCGCGACGTGTTGTCGCGACGGACACTTAGCGATCCCGATTCGCATCTACGCGAATGCTGCGCGGGCGATCTGGCCGTGGAATCAGAAGCGGAGACGTCGATGGCATTGGGTTTGCCAGTGCGCGTGGATCGAGCGCACGCAGAACTCTTCGGTGACGTTCTCGCGTATTGGCGAGCGCGTCGCGCATCGCGCTCGGCGGGTTTGCTTTTCTCCAAAACCCACCTTGCTGGACCGCCATGCCTCTCCCATCCATCCAGCCAGCTTGGTGGCGTTCTCGCCGCCGTCCGTTCCACATCCTCCCGTCGACTGGTTCCTCCGTTGCCACACAGAAAGGAGCCAAGCATGGCTGAATCCTCGAAGCCGGTCCGTGAGGGCTGTTCGCCCGCATGCCGGGCGGAAGACGTGCCGTATGCGCTGCGTTCGCATGGCCAGTGCTGGATGGCTCCAGATCGAGCCGCTGGAGTCTTGGCCGAGAATGCGCCCGGCGTGCTCGTGATCGACGATGACCGCGCGGTGCTGCACTACGTTGCGCGTTGCCTTGCGCATGCCGGCTTCTGGGTTTGTCAACAAAGCAGCGGCGCTGCTGGCATCGAGGCTGCGCGCACCTGCATGCCGGACGTCATCGTCTGCGATGTCACGATGCCGGAGGTCGATGGCCACGAAGTGCTGCGATCCGTGCGCGACGATCCCGTGACGCGCGAGATCCCGTTCATCTTCCTCACGGCCAAGCAGGAACGACGGGACATTCGAAAGGGGATGCAGCTTGGCGCGGATGACTATCTGCCGAAGCCGTTCTCGATCGAGGAGTTGGTGGAGGCAGTGCGCGCTCGCCTGGACCGGAAGTGGCAACTTGTGGAGCGGGAGTCGGTGCGCATCCGCGACATGGCGCA
>CAIYFF010000206.1 GCA_903925435.1 uncultured Planctomycetota bacterium
GCAGTTCGTGGCATGGGCCGACGTCGAGCCGATCTTCTCGGAGCATTGCGCGGGCTGTCACGATCCCGACAGCAACAAAGGCGGGCTCGATCTGTCGTCGTATGCGGCTGCGATGCAAGGCGGCGGATCCGGCAAGTCCATCGTGCAAGGCGAGCCCGACCAGTCGCGGTTGTTTCGCATGATCGCGATGGTGGAGCGGCCGTTCATGCCCAAGGACGCCGACGCGCTGGATGCCAAGACGCAGGGCATCGTGCGCGCGTGGATCGAACATGGCGCGGCAGAGGACAAGGCGACTGCGCGCGCGTTCTGGCGCGAGCGCGAAGCGAAGGCCAAAGCAGCAGCTGCCGCAGTCGAAGCCGCGTCGTCTGGGCCGCCGCCGATGCCTCAAGGTTGGCCGAGCGCCGCGCAGAAGACATCGCCGCGCGCATTCCCGATGGCGGCGATTGCTCGCAGCCCGCGTGCTCCATTGCTCGCTGTGGCGGGCATCGGTCAGGTCGCGTTGTTTGACGAAGGCGGCAAGTTGTTGTGCGCGCACGACAGCGAGATGCAGCGCATCGGCAGCGTCAGCTTCTCGTCCGATGGAGCTTTGCTCGCGTTCGCTGGCGGAACTGCGGGTCGCAGCGGCGCAGCGGTCGTCCTCGACGTCGTCACGGGCAAGCCGATCGGGACCTTTGGCAAAGAACGCGACGTGCCGCTCGCGGTCGCAGTGCATCAGGGCGCGCGCGTTGTCGCGTTGGGCGGAAGCCAGAAGCGCGTGCGCGTCTATTCGCTCGATGGAGCCGCGGATGACGCTGGCGAACCGCTGTGGGAAGGCAAGCACGACGACTTTGTGCTCTCGCTCGCGTTCTCGCCGGATGGATCGTTGCTCGCCGCCGCGGATCGCAGTGGCGCGTGCGTGCTGTGGGAAGTGGACGGCGGCGCGATCGCGCAAACGCTGCGCTCGCCGCAAGGCGCAGCCAACGCCGTGGCCTTCCATCGTTCGGGCACGGCCGTGGCGGTCGCATGTGGCGATGGCACGGTTCGCGTGTTTGACGCCAAGGACGGCAAAGAGCGCTGGCAGAAGAAGGCGCATCAAGGCGATGCACTGTCGATTGCGTTCTCACCGAAGGACGCGATCGCGACCGGCGGCAGCGACGGCAAGCTCGCACGTTTTGGCCTCGACGGCAAAGCGCTCGGCACAAGCCCATCGCTTGGCGATCACGTCCTCGGCGTCGCTTTCGGCGCAGAAGACACCGTGACCCTTGGCTCAGACGCGCAAGGCCGCCTGCAGCGATGGGACGGCAAGAAGGTCGAAGTGGTCGCTGGGCTCTCAGCCCGTTGAAGAACGCATGCTGCCTGCGAGGGCGGGATCAGGTCCGATCGCAGTGGCGGGCGTTCTCACCCTCGCCGCGGATCGACCTTCGCCGCGAGCAACTCGGGCTGGTCCTTCGCCAGCTCACCGTCGATCTGCAGGTCATAGAGATCCGCGACCAGTCCATCGGTCGTGACCTTTGACCAGATCTTGCAGCCAGCGATCAGCGCGTCGCTCGTTGCTTCGCATTGGCCCAGCTGGGTCCACGGCGCGTCGCTGGCGCCGCGCCACGATGCGGTGAGCGTGGATCCCATGCGCGACAGCCGCAGCCAGCCGTGGTCGCCGTCGATCGGCATTCGGCCCATCACGTTGCCGGCCAAGCCTGCTGCGACGCTGCGCGCAGTCGGCGCGTCGGCGGTGCTGATGACTTGCGCGTAGTAGCGCGCGGTCGAGGCTTCGTTCTGGAAGAACAAGCCGAGGCACGCGGAGTCGGGGCCCGCGTTCCACTTCTGCAGCGCGTAGCGAATCGTCAGCGTCACGTCGCCGACGAGGCGCGTCGGCACGAAGAAGCCCGACGACGTGACGGGGCCGAGTGGGCCGCTGCCAAATGCGATGCGCATCGCCTCGCCGTTGGGTTCGACGTCGACTTCGCCGCGGCGGGGGTAGCGATAGAACGTGAGGCCGCGACTACGCAGCGCATCGCGGCCGGTCGCAAAGGGCCACGGCAGACCGCCGGAGAGGTGCGAGTTGTATTCGACGAGCAGCGCGCGGATGCGGACGAGCGCGTGACCAAACGCGTTTGCGACGCGGTTGCGTTCGTGCGCGTCGTTGCGCATCGATGCAGTAAGCAGGATCGGGCCACTGCAGTGCACGCCGGCGAGACGCAGCTCGTGCGCGAAGTGCTGCGCGATGAGTTCGCCTGGCGCGTCCTCTTGGCCGAGAAACGACAGTCGCGGCATCGCAGCGTCGCCGTCGAATGCGATGCGGATCTCTTGGCTGTTGGCGTGGCCCTCGATCTGCGCGCGGAGTTGCGCGACATGGGCGCGCGTTGCGTCGCACACTGGCGCAGCCTTCAGCGCGCGCAGCGCCGCATCGACGATGCGCAGCGAAAGCGGATCCGCAGCAGACGGCTCCTCGACGCCGATCGCTGCGCCAAAGGGGAGCCCGCACGACAGTGACGCGCCGAGCAACGCAAAGTCCGGCGTCACAGCAGCGCGCGCGCACGCAGCGCCGTTCGCAATGCGGAACGCCGTCGCGGTCTCGTCGACGCACAGCCAGGCGCCCTTTGCGCGGGCTCGCGCCGCGACCTTGGCCATCGTGTCCGCAGCAAGGTCGCCGTCGAGGACGACCAGCGAGCATGCGGCGAGCGCCGCATCGTCGAGCGCGTCGATGTGCGCGGCAGATGCGAGAGGCACGTGCGCGAAGCGAGCGAAGGAATCGCCAACGCAGAGCACAGCGCCGCTACGTCGCGCGTGGGCTGCTTGCGCAATGCGGCTCGCGGCTGCTTCTGTGCTGTGCAACAGCAGGGCAGGCCTCGCGATGCCGAGCAACGCGCTGACTTCCGCGGCAATGCGCGGCGCTTCGACGTGTTGCCCTTCGCGCGCGACCAACTCACGACGAAGCGCTTCGTCGTCGAGCGTGAGCAACTGGCTGTGGTCCGCAAGATCGACGGGCGCGTCGGGCGCGGTCCGCGGCAGCGCTGGCGCGGGGAGGCCCATGGCGCGCGCGGTCCGTTCTAGGAGTTCGATCGACGAGTTCGTGAAGCGCACGGGTGCGGCGCATCTTGCCGACCGCGCGCGCGCAGCGCTATGCGCGACTCTGCGCGCCGTCGCGCGGCAGCGCCACGATCGCGATGACCGCGAGCGCTGCAGTCACCGCGCCGACCGCGATGGGGCCGCAGTTCTTCGACAACCACAGCATCAAGAACGGACCGAGCCCGCCAACGACCGCAAACGCGCCGTCGTAGCCCAGCGCGAGACCGCTGCTGCGCACGTTGGCCGCGAAGAGCGACGGCAGGATGCCGAGGTAGCCGCCGATGAACACGCCGCCGACTGCTCCGATCGCGGTGAGTGGCCACCAGCCCGCGCTGTCCGTGAACAGGTAGGCGGGGATCGCGAGCAGCGCGAGCAAGAGCAGCGCAAAGCGACACACGCGGGCTGCCGACGTGAAGTCCGCGGCGAAGCCCGCCGCGAGGTAGAGCAGGGACCCGATTGCCGAGCTTGTGAGCGCGATGCGTTCTGCCTGCTGCAGCGGCATGCCCGTCATCTCATGCAGATACGACGGCAGCGCGAGGTAGAGCGTTGCTACGACCCACGCGTGCACTGCGCAAAGGCACGCGGCGCGCAACGCCTCTCTGCGCGAAGTGCGCAGCAGCGTTTTGAGCGGCGTGCGTTCGATCAATCCGTTCTGCTGAAGGCGCGCAAACTCGCGAGTCTCGCCGACGTGCCGCCGCACGGCCCACGCGACGATGCCGACGACGCTGCCGAGCACGAACGCAAGGCGCCAGCCCCACGAGGCCATCGCTTGTTCGCCAAGCGCAAACGTGAGCGCCGCGGCGACGGACTGACCGAGCAGCATGCCGGAGTTGACGCCCGCCATCAGCGTCGCGGTGGCGAGTCCCTTCTTGCGATCGCCCGCGTGTTCTGCGAGCCAGCACAGCGACGCAGGCAACTCGCCGCCGAGCGTCATGCCTTGCAGCAACCGCAGCAACACGAGCAACACGGGCGCCGCGTCGCCGAGCGTCTGGTATCCGGGCAGCAACGCGATCGCCATCGTCGCGATCGCCATGCCGATCACGGTGTGCGAGAACACATAGGCGCGCCCTCGACGATCGGCGACGTGCGCCCACAACAGCCCGCCGATCGGACGCGCGAGGTAGCCGACGGCAAACACCAGGAATGCCCTCAGCGTTTGCGCGGACTCGCCTGCCTCGGGCGGAAAGAACGCGGCTCCGATCTGCGGCGCGAACACCGCAAAGATCACGAAGTCGTAGAACTCGAACACACCGCCGAGCGCCGAGATCAGCGTCGTGCGCAGCAGCGAACGCCCAGTTTCCGTTGGTGGTGTGTCACGCATGGTCGTCCTTGTTGCCACAGTTGGCGAAGCGGTCTGGCGATAAGAAGCCGATCGGCAACTCCGTCGTGCCGAGCAACGCAAGGTCGCACAGCGCTTGGCCGAGCGCTGGCGCGAGCTTGAAGCCATGGCCGGAGAGCCCTGCGGCGAAGTGGATGTGCTCGGATTCTCGCGAACGGCCGACGAGGAAGTCGCCGTCCTTTGACATCGTGTAGAGACACGTCGCGGTGCTGTCGATGCGCCCTGCGAGCGGCGCTGCGGCGCGCAAGTAGGCTGCGAGCAGCGGATCGGTGTCCTGTTCGCGCGGTGGCATTGCGCCGACATCGGGATCAACGACATCGTCGGATCCGTGCCAGGCAACCTTGGGAAAGCGCGCTGGCGAATGCGTGCCGGCCAGCGGATCCGCAGGAATGCCGTAGAGAGCGCGCGATGTGTCGCCGAGATCGAGCAGCCAGCACGGCATGCCGTCCTGCGACCCGCCTGGCTTCGGCGCGACCCAGGCCTGCACCTGCCTCGTCACGGTGAGATGGCACAGCAGTTCGGGCAGCAACGTTGCGGCCCACGCGCCGACTGCGACGACGACCTTGCGAGCGCGTTCCGTTCCGTTCTCGGTCACGACATCGACGCCGTGAGGGTCGGCGCGCAGCGTGAGCGCGCGCGTGCACAAGCGCACTTCAGCGCCCGCGCTTCGAGCCGACGCGACCGCGTTTGTGATCGCGAGTTCTGGGCGAACGAGTCCGGCGTCCTGTTCGAACACGCCGCGCTCTGCAAGCGGCGAAGCGAACCACGGAAAGCGGCGCGCAATGTCGCGCGCATCGAGGTCGTCGACGTCGAGCCCGTGCGTGAGTGCTGCAAGCAGTGACCGAGAGAGGATCGTGGAGTCGCTCTTGCCGAGCAGCAGCACACCGCAGCGATGCAGCAGTTGCACGCCACGCTCGCGCTCCAGTTCTTCGAAGCCGCGCGTTGCGTGGCGCAGTAATGGCACGTAGTCGGGATGCTCGAAGTATGCGTGGCGGAAGATGCGGCAATGGCCGTGGCTCGATCCGCGAGCATGCGCAGGCTCCGCGAGTTCGATTCCGAGAGCGCGCGCACCGCGGCGGCTGGCAGCGCGCAGAGCAAACGAACCGACGGCGCCGACGCCGATGACGATCACATCCCAGGAGCTCATGCGGTTTCCGCTGGGCCGTGGGCGGCCGCGGACAGCGAGGCTAATTCACCGGTTCTGTGCTTGGCTAGCGCAGCTTTGTCGCGCGTGCGGATCGTGGAACCGTGCGGGGATCGGTTGTCGTTCGCCGGCGCTGGACCGAGAGATATGGCGACGCGACTTGCGCGAGTGAGCGCGCAAGCCGCGTCGGCAGCCTTGGTGGTGAAGGTAACCGGGCGCGTGGGTGAGACACGTCCCGGGCGAGCTCATCGAAGGGCGAGGAGGCACCGGATCGACAGTGAGCTCACTCCCTACTTGCCTTCGCTCAACGATTCCTAACGCGCCTTTTTCCGATCGGTGTCGATCGATACACGCGGCGGACAATCGTTGCGCGCGACCACACGAATGCGGTGGTCGCGCGTTGGCGGGCGCGGCCTCAGCCGCGCTTCTTCGCCGCCGCCTTCTTGGCGGGCTTCTTCGCGGTGGCCTTCTTGGCCGGCTTCGCGGTGACCTTTGCCTTCGGCGTCAGCACCTTGGTCTTGGCAGCAGGCTTCAGCGCCTTCATGGGCTTCTTGCTCGCCTTCTTCGCGCCCTTCGTGGGCAGCGGATCCTTTTGGTAGATGTGGATCACCTTGGCGGGCGGGAAGCCGTTGAACCACGTCGACGAAGCCGCCGAGTAGGAGCCGATCTTCTCGCTGTAGAGCAGGTCGCCGATGTCCAGGTTGGTCGGCAGCGACTCCGTCATCGACACGACGTCGAGTGCGTCACACGTCGGACCGAACACCGACGCCACCGCCTTCGGGCCGTCCTTGAACGCGCTGAAGTGGTAGTGGCAGTGATCGAAGATGACGCCCGAGAACGTGTGGTAGAC
>CAIYFF010000207.1 GCA_903925435.1 uncultured Planctomycetota bacterium
TGCCGCAAACAAACCCTTCCAGAACGCGTCGTCGACTGCCTCGTCGATCGTCTGCTGCAATCGCGGCATTGCTTGATCGACAGCCGTGATCGCGCCGCGCAACTCTGCTGCGGCTGCGCCGACGCGCGTGGCAGCTTCGCCGTATTCGACGATGTCGAACGGCTTGCCGGGTTGCGCGGGTTCTGGCTCCTTCGGCGCGTTCGGGTCCTTGTCGAAGCGCTTCAGCATCGCGTCGACGGCTTGCACGGTCTTCGTCAGCTCTTGCGACAGCGCTTGTCCGGCCGCGATCGTCTCACGCGACTCGACGAGGAGCTTCTGAACGGGCGCGCTGGCTTGCTCGAGGTCGGTCACGAGCGCCTTGCGTTGCGCGTCGAGTTCCTCGCTGATTTGGCGAATTGCGGCTTCGCGCTCCGGACCGATCTGCGCGGGCAACGACTTGGCGGTGTCTGCGATCGTCTCCGCAGCCTTGGTTGCGCGCTCGAGCGAGCCAACGGCAGCGACGACTTCGGGCAGCTTCTGCGCTTCCAACGTGCCGAGTTCGACCTGCATGTCGATGAGCGCGGGCATGCGCTCGGCCCAGTAGAGCATGCGTTCCGTGAACTGGCGCGTCAGCGCGACCTCGCGCGCAACGGGCTCCAATCCAGCGAGCGGGTCGATCGACAGGAAGCTCATGATCCCGCCGTTGCTGTTCGACTCGTTCTTGCCGAGCGCATGCGCGATCTGGCGGAAGTCCGGCAACTCGTCGATCTCGTCCGCAGCAGCGCCGAGCTTCTTCTCTTGCCACGCGTCGAGCGTTACGCGCAGTTCTTGCACCTGCGCCTTGCCGATGTAATCGCCGACGACCTGCCAGCACGTCGCTTCCATCGCGCCGATGCCGTTTGCGATATGGCGAGCTGGCGGGCCCCAGACATCGGCGATGCCGCGCGACTGAAACAGCACCGAGCCCGTTCGCACCAACACGAGCATGTCGAGCAAGCCAGACAACGGCGAAGGGCTCGTGGCGGTCTGATAGATCAGGCGCGAGAACGCGAGGCGCCAACGCACGGATTGGAGAGCGGCCTCGCGCGTCTTGGCTTCTTCGGCAAACGACTCGGTGGCGTTGCTCACACGCTGGGCGCAGTTGTCCGCGAGCGCCATGAGGCGCGGGTGCAGCGTGTCGATCGGCTGGAGTTTCTCGCCTGGGGCGCCCGGCATCACCGCGCGCGCGACGTTCATCGGCGCCTCGACGACGGACTTGAACAGGCCGCAAGATGACAGCGCGAGAATCGGGGCGCAGGCGATGGCTGCGCGCGCAGCGAACACGAGGCGAGGCATGGGCGGCGGATCCTATCGCCGCCCGAGGCTGCGTCGGCAGCGACATTCCGCCGAATGGCCCCGGCCACGCGGCGCGGCTAACTTGCCCGCTTCTCATGGCCTTCATCCTTCCTCTGTTCGCGCGCACGACAGCCCTGTGCGTCGCGTCCGCGCTGTTCGCGCAATCGTCCGCATCCATGCCGCAAGAACCCAACGACCCGCATCTCTGGCTCGAAGACGTCGGCGGCGACAAGGCGCTCGCATGGGTGCGCGAGCAGAACGATGCGAGCACGAAGGAGCTGACCGCGGACCCGCGCTTCGAGCCGATGCGCAGCCGCATCCTTTCGATCCTCGATTCGACGGCGCGCATCCCCTACGTGCAGAAGCACGGCGCGCACTACTACAACCTTTGGCAGGACGCGAAGAACCCGCGTGGCCTGTGGAGGCGCACGACGCTCGAGGAATACAAGAAGGAGCAGCCTGCGTGGGATCTGGTGCTCGACCTCGACGCGCTCGGCAAGCAGGAGAACGAGAACTGGGTCTGGAAGTCCGCGGCGTGGCTGCAGCCTGACTGCGCACGCGTGCTGCTGCAATTGTCGCGCGGTGGCGCGGACGCTGTGGTCACGCGCGAGTTCGACGTGGTGGAAAAGAAGTTCGTCGACGGCGGCTTCGCGCTGCCGGAGGCCAAGGCCAACGTGTCGTGGCGCGATCGCGATTCGATCCTCGTCGGCACCGACTTTGGCGAAGGCTCGCTGACCAGCTCGGGCTACGCGCGCATCGTCAAACTGTGGCGTCGCGGCACGCCGCTGTCGTCGGCCGAAGTGCTCGCCGAGGGCAAGGCGGACGACGTGTACGTCTACGGCTTTCGCGACCAGACGAAGGGCTTCGAGCGCGACTTCGTGCAGCGGGCGATCACGTTCTACACGAACGAGCAGTTCGTGGTTCGCGACGGCAAGCTCACGCAGATCGACAAGCCCGATAGCGCGAACTCCAGCGTTCATCGCGAATGGCTCATGATCGAGTTGCGCGACGACTGGGAAGTCGGCGGCAAGAAGCACAAGGCGGGCTCGCTGCTTGCGTGCAAGTTCGACGCGTATCTCGCGGGTTCACGCACGTTCGAGACGTTGTTTGAACCGACCGAGCGCAGCTCGCTATCGGGCTTCGCCGGCACCAAGAACCACGTGCTGCTCACGACGCTCGACAACGTGCGCACGAAGGTCCTCGTGTTGACTCCGTCTGACGCCGGTTGGAAGCGCGAGCCGCTGCCGGGCTTGCCCGAGTTCGGCACGGTCAGCGCGAGCGCAGTCGATGACGAAGAAAGCGATGCCTACTGGCTCACGATCACGGACTACCTCACGCCGACGAGCTTGTTCCTCGGCGAGATCGGCAAGGGGCCGGCGCAGAAGCTGAAGAGCCTGCCGTCGTTCTTTGACGCGACAGGGTTGCAGATCGAGCAACGGGAAGCGAAGTCGAAGGACGGCACGCGCGTGCCCTACTTCCTCGTCGCCAAGAAGGACGCGCCGCGCAACAGCGCCAACCCGACGCTGCTCTACGGCTACGGCGGTTTCGAGGTTTCGCTGACGCCTGGCTACAGCGCTGGCGTGGGTGCGAACTGGCTCGAACGCGGCGGCGTCTACGTGGTCGCCAACATCCGCGGCGGCGGCGAGTTTGGTCCCAAGTGGCACCAGGCGGCGCTCAAGCAGAACCGCAACAAGTGCTACGAGGACTTCGCGGCAGTGGCCGAGGACCTGATCGCGCAGAAGATCACTTCGCCCGCGCATCTCGGCATCCAGGGCGGCAGCAATGGCGGCCTGCTGATGGGCAACATGACGGTGATGTATCCCAAGCTGTTCCGCGCCGTCGTGTGCCAGGTGCCGCTGCTCGACATGCTGCGCTACCACAAGCTGCTCGCGGGCGCGTCGTGGATGGGCGAATACGGCAATCCAGACGATGCCGAAGAGGCGAAGTGGCTCGTGCGCTACTCGCCGTATCACAACGTGAAGAAGGACGAGACGTATCCGCGCGTGCTGTTCACGACGTCGACGCGCGATGACCGTGTGCACCCGGGCCACGCACGCAAGATGTTCGCCCGCATGAAGGAGCAGGGCCATGACGTCCTCTACTACGAGAACATCGAGGGCGGCCATGGCGGCGCTGCAGACAACAAGCAAGCGGCGTTCATGAACGCGCTCGCCACCACGTTCTTGTGGCGCACGCTGCAGTGAGTTTGCTGCGCGTCTGGCCTGCTGTTTCCGTCGAACCACCGCTTGCTCGCGCGATCTGCGCCATTCTCTAACGACCCACGACCCATGAAGATCGCGTGCATCGGCGGCGGCCCCGCGTCCCTCTACTTCGCGCTTCTGCTCAAGAAGGCGCGGCCCAACGTCGTGATCGACGTGTTCGAGCAGAACCGCGCGGACGACACGTTTGGTTGGGGCGTGGTGTTCTCCGACGAGACGCTCGGCAACTTCGAGACTGCAGACCCCGAGACCTACGCCGAGATCTGCGCGTCGTTCGCGCGGTGGACCGACATCGACACGTTCGTTGGCGGCGAGAAGGTCACGAGCACGGGGCACGGCTTCTGCGGCCTCGCGCGCAAGCGGTTGCTCAACATCCTGCAGAAGCGCTGCGAAGGCCTCGGCATCCGCATCGTCTACGAGCGCGCGTTCGTCGACGTCGACACCGCGATGCGCGACTACGACCTCGTGGTCGCGGCCGATGGCGTCAACAGCAAGATCCGCGAGCGCTTCGCCGCGACGTTCCAACCCGAACTCGATTGGCGGAAGTGCAAGTTCGCGTGGTTTGGCACCGACAAGGAGATGAGCGCGTTCACTTTCGTCTTCACCAACACGCCGCATGGGTTGTTCCAGGTGCACGCGTATCCGTTCGAGAAGGGGCGCGGCACGTGGATCGTCGAGTGCCGCGAAGAAGCGTGGCGCGCGGCTGGGCTCGACAAGAAGAGCGAGCAAGAGTCCGCGGAGTGGTGCGCGAAGCTGTGGCCCGAGCACCTTGCCGGTCACCAGCTGCTCACCAACCGTTCGATCTGGCGCACGTTCCCAACCGTGCGCTGCAAGTCGTGGGTCCACGAGAACGTCGTGCTGCTCGGCGACGCGGCGCACACCGCGCACTTCTCGATTGGCTCAGGCACCAAGCTCGCGATGGAGGACTCGATCGCGCTGGCGAAGGCGATCGTCGAGCACGGCAAGGACGTGAAGTCGGCGTTGAAGGCGTATCAGGACGCGCGCTTCGTGGACGTGCTCAAGATCCAGCGCGCTGCGCAGACGAGCTTGGAATGGTTCGAGAACAGCGAGCGCTACATCTCGCAGCCGCCGGTGCAGTTCACGTTCAACCTGATGACGCGCAGTCGGCGCATCACCTACGACAACCTCAAGCTGCGTGATCCTGCGCTCGTCGAA
>CAIYFF010000208.1 GCA_903925435.1 uncultured Planctomycetota bacterium
CGCATGGCCAACCAGGCGGACAACACGTTTTCGGAGATCGAGGACACGCTGCTGTCCGATCTCGCGGGGGCGGCGGCGGGCGAGGAGGGTGGCGCGCTCGGCGGCGTTGGAGCGCCACCAATGGGGGCAGGCGCCGAGGGCGGCGAGGGCGGCGAAGCGGGCGAAGGCGGCGAGCAAGAAGACCCATCCGCGACGTGCGACAGCAGCCGCGATGGTTGGGCCAAGCCGCAGTCACGCGCCGAGAATGACCTCACGACCTACTACTGGGTCGAAGCTGAGAACGCGAAGTTCAACCTGCTGTCGCTGTGGAGCCCGGACCCGAAGTGGGCGGAGTTCAGCCGCGACCAACTCGTGCGCCTGCTCGACAACCTGCGCGAGGACACCGAGTCCGACATCGGCGCATCGGACGCGGATCGCATCGTGCGCGCGATCGAAGAGTGGGCGCGCCGTTCGGGCAGCGATCGCTTGCCGCGGCCGCCGCTCAAGAGCGATGACCAACGTGCACAGGAACTGACGCTGCCGCTGCACCTCGACGAGTTGCTGATGTTGCCCGACATCACCGAGGGGCTGTTCTACGACCAGGTCCTGGACGGGCGCGTGCTGCGCGGGCTGGAGTCGGTGCTGACGATCTGGACCTCGCTGCAGTTCGATCCGGGTGATCCCGACAAGAACGCGCGACGCGCGGCGATGGGGGCGAGCGGCGCTGGCGGCGGCAACGCAGGCGCTGGCAATGCAGGCGATGGCTCGGCCGGCGGCAATGCAGGCGGGGGCTCGGGCGGCGGTTCAGGTGGCGGTGCGCCAGCTGGCCAGCCAGGCGGTGGCTTCGCGCCGCCCACGGATCCCAACGCGTCGCCGCAGCAGCCGATGGGCGAGGGCATTCGCATCAACATCAACTTCGCTCCGCGGTCTGTGCTGCGTGCGATCATGCCGGAGGCTGCGATCCCCGACTCGGTCATCGACGCGATCCTGCGCTACCGCAACGAAGTGGATCCCGAGGCCCAGGATGCCGCGGAGACCGGCTCGACGACGTCGGATCCCTATGCATTCGGCGGGCTCGAACTCGGCGAGGAGCAGAAGCTCAAGTACTTCGCGACGGTCGATGACCTCGACCAAGTCGAAGAGTTCGCCAACCTGCCCGACCCGCAGGTGAAGACCGACTTCAAGTCGTTCTGCACGACGAAGTCCGACGTGTTCTCGATTCACCTCGCCACGATGTTCCGCCGCAACGAGGAGAACCGCGTCTACGTGATGCGTCGCGCGCGTTCGATCGTGATGCGCGTGGACGACGGCGCCGAGGGCAAGCTCTACCCGGTCGTGCGCTACGAGGAGCGGCACGGCATGCGCGTGCAGGCATCCGACCTCCAGGACGACCCGAACAACCGCGTCCAGGACATGTCCATGCAGTACGTAGGCATGGACCAGTTCGCGCAGGAAGACCGCGCGTGGAACCCGTTCCTCGTCGACTTCTATCTGCCCAAGTGGCAACGCGACCAGTTGATGAACCGGCGCTGATGCGCAGTCCGCGGCCGAGCGATCAGACGCGGATCAGGTCGCGGAATCGGCCGAACAGGTAGAGCGAGTCGTGCGGGCCCGGCGCAGCCTCTGGGTGGTACTGCACCGAGAACACGGGCAGTTCCTTGTGGCGCATGCCTTCGACGGTGTCGTCGTTGAGGTTGATGTGCGTGACCTGCACGGAGTCAGGCAGCGACTTGGGGTCGACCGCGTAGCTGTGGTTCTGCGCCGTGATCTCGACCTTGCCCGTCGTCTTGTCCATCACGGGCTGGTTGCCGCCGTGGTGGCCGAACTTCATCTTGTAGGTCTTGCCGCCGAACACGTGGCCGAGGATCTGGTGTCCAAGGCAGATGCCGAACGTGGGCACCTTCTGCACGAGGACCTTAGCCGCCTCGATCGCGTAGGTGCAGATCGCGGGGTCGCCGGGGCCATTGCTCAAGAACACGCCATCCGGCTTGTGCTCGAGCGCAGCTGCGGCGGGGGTCTTGGCCGGCACGACCACGACGTCGAATCCCGCCGCGACGAGCGAGCGCATGATGTTGCGCTTGGCGCCGAAGTCGTAGGCGACGATGCGCGGACGGCGCGACGAGGTGATCTTGTTGCCGCCGTGATCGAGCAGCGCCGTGGCCGGCGGGCTGAACGGGCTCTGGTAGCCCTGCGTCCAGTCGTAAGCGGTCTTGGTGGTCACCGCGAGCACGTGGTCCACGTCGGCGACGCGCGGCGCGTTGCGCACGCGTTCGACGAGTTCTTGGTCGCTGGCCTTCGTGTCGCTGCTGATCAGGCAGCGCAACTCGCCGCTGCTGCGCACGCGACGGACCAGCATGCGGGTGTCGATGCCTTCGATGCCCGGGACGCCGTGCTGTTCCAGGTAGTTGGACAGCTCACCGCCCGAACGGAAGTTGCTCGCGCGCGAACTGGACTCGCGCACCACGAGGCCGGACGTCCAGACCTTGGTCGACTCCTCGTCCTCGCTGTTGACGCCGTAGTTGCCGATGTGCGGTTGGGTCAGCAGGACCGTCTGTCCGCGGTACGAGGGATCCGAGAGGATCTCCTGGTAGCCCGTCATCGAGGTGTTGAAGACGAGCTCCCCGACGGAGTCGACCGAGGCGCCAAAGCCGTGTCCGGAAAGAACAGTTCCGTCTTCCAGGGCGAGGCGGGCGCTGCGCGGCGAAATCGTCAAGTGCGGTGCATCCTCGGGTGCGTTTGGCGGTTTACGAGCGCAGCCAGATAACCAGCCCCGAAACCGTTGTCAACGTTGACGACGGACACCCCTGCGGCGCACGAGTTGAGCATCGTGAGGAGTGGCGCGAGCCCGCCAAAATGGGCGCCGTAACCGACGCTCGTAGGAACCGCGAACACGGGTGTGTCGAGGAGTCCGCCGAGCACGGAGGGCAACGCTCCTTCCATGCCGGCGACTGCGACCGCGCAGGTGGCACTGCGGATCTGGTCGATCCGCGCCAGCAGGCGGTGCAAGCCTGCGACCCCGACGTCGAAGTGGCGTTCGACGAGCGCGCCCGCGAACGCGGCGGTGACCGCGGCTTCCTCCGCGACCGGAAGGTCCGCGGTGCCGGCTGCTACGACTGCGACGAGGCCGATCGGCTCGACCGGGGCTCGGTCCACGACGAGGCAGCGCGCGCGTTCGTGGTAGACGGCGTCGGGCATCGCCTCGCGCACCGCTTGCGCATGGGCCTCGTCGGCGCGCGTCATCAGCACGCGGCCGCTCCGCGCGACGATCTCGCGCGCGATCGACGCCGCGTCGCCTGCAGTCTTGCCTTGGCAGAACACAACCTCGGGCAGGCCGCAGCGACGTTGGCGGTCGTGGTCGACAGTGGCAAAGCCCAGGTCCGCGCTCGGCGTCAACGCCTTCAGCGCCCCATCGACGTCGAGCGCGCCGCGTTGCACATCTGCGAGCAAGGCGCGGAGCCGATCGTGGGGCGGGACGGTCATCGTGATTTCGCCTTGCCGCCAGCTTGCGGCGTCGCGGTGGGTTCGAGCGCCATGTCGGCGATGAGCCCGCGTTGCAGTTGCAAGAAGCCCATCAACGCGATCATTGCGCCGTTGTCCGAGCACAGCGCCATCGGCGGCAGCACGAGTTGGAGCCCGCGCAGTCGGCGCTCTGCTGCAAGGCGTTCGCGTAGGCGCGCATTGCGCGCGACGCCGCCGCCGATGCAGAGGCTCTGTGCCTCGTGCCGTTCTGCCGCGCGGACGATCTTGTGCACGAGCGCATCGACGACTGCTTCTTGGTACGACGCGGCGAGGTCGCGCAGTTCTTGTTCGCCGAGTTGGCGCTCAGGCTCGGTCGCGCCGGGGCCGCGCAGGCGATAGAGCAACGACGTCTTGAGGCCGCTGAACGAGAAGTCGAGCGAGTCCGGGCCGAGCAACGAGCGCGGCAAATCGAATGCGCGCCGGTTGCCGCCCTGCGCTGCGTTCTCGATCGAAGGCCCACCGGGGTATGGGAGCCCGAGCAGCGCAGCGCCTTTGTCGAGGGCTTCGCCTGCGGCGTCGTCGCGCGTGGTGCCAAGTCGTTCGGTGTCGAGCGGCGCGCGCATCAGATACATCGCGGTGTGTCCGCCCGATGCGACCAGCGATAGCGATGGCATCCGGAGGTTCGGCTCCGCGAGCAGCGCCGTGTGCACGTGCGCTTGCACGTGATCGACGCCGATCAACGGCAAGGAGAACCGGAGCGCGAGCGCCTTGGCTGCCGCCATGCCGACGAGCAAGCAACCGATCATGCCGGGTCGATGCGTGACCGCGATCGCGTCGAGTTCTTGCGGCGCCATGCCCGCGTCGTCGAGCGCTTGCTGCACGATCGGCAGGATGCGCATCGTGTGCGAGCGGCTCGCGACCTCGGGCACGACGCCGCGCCAGCGCTCGTGCAAGTGGATCTGCGAGTGCACGACGTTGCTGAGCACGCGCGTCCCGTCGGCGACGACCGCGGCTGCGGTCTCGTCACACGAGGTCTCGATGCCGAGGATGCGCAGCGCCATGGGGCGGCGCAGCGTAGCGGGGGACCTGCACCGCGCCAGCAACCACGGCTAACAGCCCGTTGAAGAACGCATGCTGCCTGCGAGCGCGGCATCCGGGCCGATCTCTGCGTCGTGCGAACTGCGTCGAATCCATGGATTCGACTTCGTTCGCA
>CAIYFF010000209.1 GCA_903925435.1 uncultured Planctomycetota bacterium
GATCTTCAGGTAGTCGATCGGCGAGGCCGGCGACGCGAAGTGGAGGATGAAGTCGAGCGGCCCGGACACGTGCACGAACGTCGAGACGTCGTGGTGGTAGAAGGAGAACGCCTTCTCCTTGAACAGGTGCTCGAGGTTGCGCAGGTCCCCGGTGATCAGGTTGTCCATGCCGACGACCTCGAATCCCTCCTTGAGGAACCGGTCACAGAGATGGGAGCCCAAGAACCCGGCTGCGCCGGTGATCAGGATACGTGGCATGTCCGTCGTGTGCGTCGAAGTGGTGCGGGTGCGAGTCGTTCGTGCGGTGCTCTGCGAGGGTAGCACGCGCTAGCCGGGGTGGGCTACGCATGCCCGCCGTTGCAGCTGGGGTGGCTCGACAGGCTTGCGCCGAACCGCCCTTTGGAACGGGTGTGCGGTGGAGCGGATGGTCCAAAGCTGCCCATGGCGGGGCAAGGCTCGAAACGAGAATGCCCCGCGCTTCTCGGGACTACTCCATCAGGCCGGGCACCCGCGTCGCCGCGATGCGCAACAGGAGGCCCAATTCGTCGCGGAAGGACTCTTCGTCGGTGCACGACTCGCGCAACTCAGACTCCAGGATCTGGCGCAACCGCGCGCGGCTGCGGTGGAGGTGCATGTAGATGCCACCCGGCGGGAGTCCCAGGGCCGCCGCGACCTCGGCTGCGCTGCGCGCCGCCCGTTCGTCGGGGAGCCGTTGGGTCCATTCGACGCCGTAGAACATGGCGAGCGCATCGGCCGCAAGCGGGTTCTCGGCTCGCAGTTGGGAAAGGCCGTTGTGCAGCACCGACTGCGCCCAGAGCCGGCTTGCCGTCGATGCCGTCGAGTCCTCCGCGGTCAGCGCTTCGAGGTCCTCGTTGGGCATTGGCGCCACGCCAGAGGAGCCTCGCCAACGCCGCGCAAAGTTGCGAACGGTGCCAAACAGCAGCGCCCGGAATCGGCGCTGGCGATCGGACCGCTCCACGACGCGAGAGAGGTAGAAGTAGCCCCAGAACTCCGAGTCTGCCGATGCCGCATCCGTCGTCGGCGGCAGGACGGCAGAGAGCACCTCGCGCACGAAGGGGCGATAGCGGTCCACAAACCAATTCCACGCCGCCTCGGGCTCAGGGCCATAGAGGGCGTCGATGCGACTCCAATGCGTGGAGAGCGGATCGCTGGATGACGAGTTCACGGTGAGGTTCGAGCCGAGTGTGAGTGGATCGGGCACCAGGACCCCGCACAAGTGCGGGGCTCGATGCTGCACTGTGCCGGATTCGAGCAAAGTTGGCGATTGCCCCGTTAGGAACAGACGAGTCAGAGCAAGTAAGGGAGTAGGAGTGGTTTCCCAAAGTGCCTGCGGTTGCGAGTCGGCGCTCTCGGAGACCAGTTCGGACGAACGCACACCACCCGTGCAAACGGAGGTTCGCCCATCCCGGCCAGTGCACCGGGTCTCATCCTCGCGGTGTGCACGGCCCTCGGTTGTCGAGCTCCTCTCGAACGCGCGGTGCTGTGAATCTGTGTTCCCGTGCACTGTCTGCTGCTTCCTGCATGGCAAACCAACCTGACGCACGAGCGCACTCTGACGGGCCTGAGCCCAATGGGTCGCTGTCGAACTCCGGATGCCCGGTGCTTCCGCCGGACGTTCTTGCGGAATTGGAGTCCATCGAGTTCCGCGTGAATGGGGGCGACGCACGGGCGTTGCGCATCGAATCGCTGCTCGCGCGGGCGGAAGGTCTCAGGGCAGAGATCCGGGCGTGGGTGCAATTCGTCCGCGGCGAAAC
>CAIYFF010000210.1 GCA_903925435.1 uncultured Planctomycetota bacterium
CCGTGCTGCAGAGCGCGATCGACGCCGGCGGCACGTCGTTCCGCGACTACGTCGGCGTCGGCGAGGAGCAGGGCTACTTCGCGCGCGAACTTGCCGTCTACGAGCGCGAAGGGCTTCCGTGCCGCCGGTGCAAGACCAAGGTCCGTCGCACGACCGACGGCGGGCGCAGCACCTATTGGTGCGCTGGCTGCCAGCGCTGAGCGCTGCGGCAAAGGCGCGCGATCACATGTCGATGTGGATGAACCACAGCAGCCGCAGCGTGTCGCCGCGCGGCGAGCTGTCGTAGCGGATCAGGCTCAGCAGTGCGCGGAACACGTCGCGCGTCTCGGACTGACGACCGGGCGAGTCGCTGACGTAGGTCGACTTGCTGCTCGCGAGGATGCCAAGCGGGCCCGTGGTCCAGCACGACTTGGGCACGCCTTGTTCGCGGTAGTAGACGAACGGCACCCAGATCTTCTTGGTCGCGGTGTAGTCGCGGAGATCGATGGTTGCGCCAAATGGCTCAGCCATGCCACGCCGCACGGACATCGTCACCGATCCGCCTTCTCGGCCGCGCTCGTGAATCGCGCTCGCCAACTGGCCCGCGGCAGGAGTCGGCGAACCTTCGTAGGTCTCGACGAGATCGCCACAACGGAAACCCGCGAGCCACGCCGGCGAGCCGACCTCGACGGATGCGATGAGCACGCCGTTCTTGCCTTCGCCGAGCATGCGATCGCTCCACTGCACCGGAATCGACCGCAGCACGAGACCTGCGTAGGGGTGCTGGCTCGAAACGCTTTCGAGCGGGATCAACTGCTTCTGAGTCTCACGATCGCGCTGCGACTTGGGCGTCAACTGTAACTCCAACTCCTCCTGTCCGCGCAGCACGCGCACGGCGACTGGCGAACCGAGCTTCAATCGCGCCTCGACCCCAGGCACTTGGTCGCCGTAAACGATCTTCTGGTCGCCAATCGCCAACACGACGTCGCCAATGACGATGCCAGCCTCCATCGCAGCAGACTTCGCCACCGTCCCGGTGACGAGCAATCCACGATACGGATCGACGCCGCGGCGCTCCGCAGCCTGACGGTCGAGGTCCTTCAACTGCAATCCCAGCGATGCGCGCTCGCGGTCCGTCTCCGTGACGACTTCCATCGTCGCTTCAAGCCGCGCCTCGACGACGAAGCTCTCGGTCACTCCGTTGCCGCGATCGACGCGCGCAACCTCAAATCGCTCTTCCGGGATGCGCACCTCGTAGGTGTAGCTCGTGCATGCGGCAGACGACAGCAAGCAAGAAAGCAGCACGGCAGCGCCGCTGCGCGAAATCGGACGAAACATCACTTGGGTTCTCCTCTGCGTTGACGGATCCAGAATGCGAACAGCGCGCAACCCAGCAAACCAAACGACACGTAGTCGATCCAGTCGGCAATGCGTTCGACCCGCCGACCTTGGCCCTGGATGCGCTGCGCGAAATGTGTGAACGCGGGCTGCACAGCGTCGGCCGGCACATCGACGTCGCCGGCAGAGGCGCTGAGAAATGCCATGCGTTCGCGAATCGACGCTTCGGCCCGAGGCTCGAGTATTTTGACAAGCAGTGCAATCGCAGCTTCGCGGCCTTCGCCATCGCGAACCGCGAGGCCAATCGGCAGCGCAAACGAAAGCGGCCGCTTCTGCATCGGCGCCGATCGTGGATCCACCGCGGCGACCGAAGTCGGCAGCACGGCGAGCATGGATGGCTCGGCGACGAGTCGCCTCAGCATGCTCTCGTAGTCCGCCGCGTAGGTTCCGATCCGCGCGTCCATCGCCGTCCAGACGCCAAAGACCGACGACTCGCCGCCGCCCTTCCGCATCGTCTCGTGCATCGCGAGCAGCCATGGGCCTCGGTCGGCGACGGGATCGACGATGCACATGCGATCGCCTAACGCGTATGCAAGAGCAAGGGACTCCCACGACGACACGGACGAGCCAGATGGCGCAATCGCGTCGATGGCGCCGCACGCCTCGTAGCTCATGCTCCACGGCAACGCTGCTCGGCCATCGCGGCTCATGCGCAAGGTCGGAGCGATGTCGGACACGGCGCCGAGGTCTGCGCAGAGGGTGCGGCGCTGCGCAGCGAGCAGCGTAGGTCCGTTTGCGATCAGCAACGTGGCGCGCTGCGCGTCCCCTGCAGCGAGTTCTCGCTCTTCCACGACGCGGAACGTGACTGCAGCGCCATCTTTGATCTGCGCCGCGTCCTTGATCGCAGCGGCGAGCGAGTCAGCAAGCGGCGAAGGAAGAGCGATGCACACTTCCTGGGCTGCGATGGACGCGCATGCGATCGCCACAGCCAGGCAAGCCAGAGGTGTGCGCGCGTTCATGTGCGGACCTCCTTCACGAAGGTCCGGATGAGCGCGTAGGACGCGGCTTGGCACGCGACCGCGGCATAGATCGCGTTTCGATACCACCCATCGCCCGAGCTAGGCGCAGCAAGCGAGAACAGATAGACGCCGAACTGCATCGCAAAGGAACGCAGCCCCATCAACGTCGCGAGTTGGTAGCTCGGCACGAGTCCCGACGTCAGAGCCTGCAGCGGACCCGTGCGCGCCGACGCGATCGCGGCGACCGCAAGCCCGAGCGGTGCCAACATCGCCATCGACGTCGCGCGCGTGATGCCGAGCAGACAGCCGATCAGCAACGCCGAGCTGAGCAGCACGAAGTTGCGTTTGCCGATGCGATCCGCGACGCGCCCGAACGCGAGGCTGCCGACCGCAGAACACAGCCCGAGCAGGATCCACACTTGCCCTTGCTCGGACTTCGGGACGATGCCTTCTTGGTCCAGCCATAGCCCGCTCAGCAGCACGACGGGGATGAACGAGCCGTTGTGCAACATCGTCGCGGCCAAGGCCGCGGACACGGGACCGCTGCGGATCACGTCGCGCGGATCGACCCATTCGCTGCGGCGCCCGCGCTCGGGCACGTTGCGCCACGCGAGGAATGCGCCGAGCAAGCCGATGGCGAGTTGCGCCCAGAAGATCGAGGACCACGAGCCGTTTGCGCCAAGCCATGTCGCGAGCGGCAACCCGAGCGGCAACGCGAGGAACATGCCCGCGGTGAACGCGCCCATCGCAGCGCTGCGCCGTTCGTAAGGAACGACAACCGCAGCGAGCGCCGACGCGCTCGCATACGCGGCCCCGACCGCGGCGCCGGACAGCGCGCGACCGGCCAGCATCCACGAGTAGCTGCTCGCAAACGCCTGCAGCGCGCTCGACGCCGCGAATGCGATCATGCCGATCACCAGCAGGCGCTTGCGGCCGACCCGATCCGCGATGGGCCCCGCGACGAGCGCAGCGAGCGCGGAGCACAACGCTGCGGCTCCGAGCAACGTCGACTCGGCGTCATCTCCCGGCGTGAGTTCGTCGGGCAAGAAGGGCAGCACGGCCCCCAACACGAGCATGTTGAGGTTGAGCGCAAATGCGGCGATCGCAAGCGCGAGGATGGCGAGCCGCTCCTGGGCGCGCGGAATCTCCGCGTCGATCGCGGCTGCGGTGCGGTCGTTGGGCTGCAAGGGCCCGGCATCATGGCGACATCGCGCACGCCGGAAAACACCTGCCCCGACCCGTCGCAACGCAGGTAGACTGCTGCCCCGTTCTGTTATGGAGGTCCGTTGAAGATCGCGATTCTTGGCGGAGGCATCTCTGGCACCGCCCTAGCCCACATGCTCGCCAAGGATGGGCACCGCGTGACGGTGCTCGAGGCCGCGTCGCGCCCAGGCGGGCTGTGCCGCAGCCGCAAGTATGGCGAGTTCACATTCGACGAGGCTGGCGGCCACATCCTGTTCAGCAAGGACAAGAAGGCGCTGCAGTGGCAACTCGATCGTTGCGGCGGCGACGACGGGACGGTGCGCGTCGAGCGCAACACCAAGATCCGCTGGCACGACCGCTGGGTGCCCTACCCGTTCGAGAACGGTGTCGGCCACCTGACGCCGGAAGCGATCCTCGAGTGCATGAAGGGCTACATCGAGGCGCTGGTCGAGCGGCGCGTCGGCAAGCCCTGCCCGGAGAACTTCCGCGACTGGATCGACTGGCGCATGGGCGAAGGCTTCGCGCGCCATTTCATGGTCCCCTACAACGAGAAGATCTGGAAGTGCGACCTGCGCTCGATGGCGAGCAACTGGGTCGCGGGACGCGTTCCGGAAGCCCC
>CAIYFF010000211.1 GCA_903925435.1 uncultured Planctomycetota bacterium
CCGCAGGTGAGCAGCCGCAGCATCTCGCGCCGGCCGTAGCGGGCCAGGTATTCGTCGATACCGAGCGAGTCGAGTTCCTTGCCGTAGCTCATCAGAAGTAGCCCTCCCGCTTCTTCTCTTCCATGGACCCCGCTTCGTCGTAGTCGATCACGCGGCCTTGGCGTTCTGAGTACTTGTTGCGAAGCATCTCTTCGATGACTTCGGGCACGGTCGTCGCCGTCGATTCGACTGCGCCGGTGAGCGGGTAGCAGCCGAGCGTGCGGAAGCGGACCATCTTCATCTCCGGCTTCTCACCGGGTTGCAGCGGCAGGCGGTCGTCATCGACCATGATCCACGTTCCGTTGCGACGGACGACAGGTCGCTCCTTGGCGAAGTACAGCGGCACCATCGGGATCTTCTCGAGGTGCACGTAGAGCCAGACGTCGAGCTCCGTCCAGTTCGACAGCGGGAACACGCGGATCGACTCGCCCTTCTTGACGCGACCGTTGTAGAGATCCCACAGCTCCGGGCGCTGGTTCTTGGGGTCCCACTGGTGGCGCGAGTCGCGGAAGCTGAACACACGTTCCTTCGCGCGGCTCTTCTCCTCGTCGCGGCGCGCGCCGCCGAACGCTGCGTCATAGCCGCCTTCCGTGAGCGCTTGCTTGAGACCTTCGGTCTTCATCACGTGCGTGTAGCGCTGCGTCCCGTGCTCGAACGGGTTGATGTTGTTCTTCACCCCGTCGAGGTTGATCTTCTCGATCAGCTTCGCGCCGATGTCCTTCGTGAGTTGATCACGGAAGGTGATCATCTCCTTGAACTTGTAGGTCGTGTTGACGTGAAGCAGCGGGAACGGGATCGGCGCTGGATAGAACGCCTTTTGCGCAAGGCGCAGCATGACGCCGCTGTCCTTGCCGATCGAATAGAGCATCACCGGGTTTTGGAACTCGGCGGCGACCTCACGGATGATCTGGATGCTCTCGTTCTCGAGCTGCTGGAGATGCGTGAGTTGATAGGTTGCGGTCACGATTCGGTCTCCGGATGCGCGGGCGCGGCCAAGAAGCCACGCGACGCAAGGGTCTGTCGGATTTGATATGCGGCGTCGACGATGGCGAGCGTGGAGGTGTCGACGCGTAGCTCCGGCGATGCGGGCGCTTCGTAGGGCGCATCGATGCCGGTGAAGTTCGGGATGTGGCCCTGGCGTGCCTTCTTGTAGAGGCCCTTGGGATCGCGTTGCTCGCACACGGCGACGGACGCGTCGACGTGGATCTCCAAGAACCTGCCATCGCCAACGGTCTTGCGCACTCCATCGCGATCGGAGCGATAGGGCGAGATGAACGAGCACAGCACGATGGCGCCGGTGTCCGCGAGCAGCGCGGCGACTTCGCCGGCGCGCCGGATGTTCTCGGTCCGATCTTCGGCAGAGAAGCCGAGGTCCGAGCAGAGGCCATAGCGAAGGTTGTCGCCGTCGAGCACGTAGACGAGGCGACCTTCATCGTGCAGCGAACGCTCCAGTGCGTGCGCGAGGGTGGACTTGCCAGATCCCGAGAGTCCCGTGAACCAGGCGACACAACCTCGCTGGCCTAGCAGCTCCTCGCGGTGTTCCCGTGTGACGCGGCCCTGGGACCGGACGATGTTTGCGCTCTTTGGCCCGGTGCTCATGTTCCCCTCGTATGCAGGCAGTCTGGATCGACTCGCAGGGGGCCGAAACTGACGGCTATTTTCCCCGGGCCGAGCCAGTCCCGCTGCCGCTTGCTGCGGCTTTCGGCTGGGTCTGCGCGAGCTTGCGCTCGAGTTCGACGACTCGGTTCTGCAAGTCCATGATGCCTCGCAGTTGCAGCCCCAAGAACCGCATCATGAGCTCCGACGTCGGCGGCATGGGGGATTCCGCATCCGAGGCCCGGTTGCCGTAGATCGCGTCGAAGCTGGTCTCGGGGAAGAAGCGCGAGTGCAGCGCGCGATTCTCGGCCTCGAAGTAGGCGTGCAGCTTGGATCGAGCGTCCGTCGTGAGGAGCGAGCGCATCGGCTCGATCTCCTTGCTCAGGAACGTCTCCAAGAAGTGGAAGATGCGGTCGTCGTCGCGGTGCTGGAACAGGTGCGGGCTGAATCGCAGCACTTCCAACACCGATGCATCGAACGATGCATTGCGGATTCCGGGGTGGTGGAACTCCGTCGCGTCGAGACCGATCGCATGCGCGAAGTCTTGCGTGACTCCGCCTTGATGCAGGGCGGACTTGTGCAAGGGCTTCAGGCGCACCTGCGTTGCGTAGGGCTCCCAACGCTGCAGGGAGACCGTGAAGGCGGGATACCGGGTCTTCGTGCCTTCGAGGCAGAACTCATCGAGGCTCTTGCCGACTTTCACTCCCCACTGCTTCCACGCAGAGATCAGCCATTCATCCTGGCGACGCACGTAGTAGATGAGGCGCACGTCGAATGGTTCGAGCGCTGGCGCGAAGGCTGTCGAGAACCCTGGGTTGCAGAGGTTCTCGGCGGAGATCACCGCCTTGTCGAAGCCCGAGCCCTTGGTGGTGAGGCGAGCATGCAGTTCGCGCAAGCAGGCTTGGATGCGCTGCGCGCCGGCTTCACCCTGATCCTTCAGTTGCTCGAGCGCGCCTACCGGATTGGCGGCAGCGGCTCCCTTCTCGGGGAACGCGAAGTCGTTGTCGGCGACCAGGAACCCCTTGGCGCGTAGCGAGTCCAGGTTGGCTTCCAGGAAGTCCTGGATGCTCGTGCTCGCGACCTTGGAGTGGCCAATGTGGAGGAACAGCTTCGGCTTCACTTCACGGTCTCCCATCACTTCGCCTTGGTGAGGGTCGGCTCCGAAACCTTCCGAATCGGATCCACGGTCCAGTGGTGCTCTTCGAGGTAGAGCCCCAGGTCCTTGGTCCTGTTCTGCACGATCAAGTTCTGCTCGGCGGGCCGTTCGTGGAAGCGGTGCACTCCGTGCTTGTCGAGCAACCAGATGGGGAGCGTGAACTCTCCGGACAGCAGTCGGATGTTGTCCAAGTGCAGCGTCACGTAGCCCTCTGCGAAGTCGAACGTCATGCCGTCGAGTTGCGTCGACTGGGCCCAGACCATCGTGCTGTCGCCGCGAATGGCGCCGACCGCCAGCGCAAGGGACTCAGGCTTCCTCACGCTGTTGCGAACGTGCACTCGCAACGCTGCCTTCTCGCCGGGAGCGAACTTGTTTCGCTTCTGGCCGGTGGCGGGGTCGATCAGCACCGCGCTCAGGATGCGTGGGTGGTCGTTCTCGTCGTACTTGTCGGCGACGGGCAGCGTCTCGAATGGGTTCTTCTCGGCCGCGCCCGCGACGTTGTTCTCGTAGGTCGAGTACTCGTTCGTCACGAGGATCGAATCGGCCATCATCTGCATCTTGCCATCCTTCATCCAAATGGCTTGATCGCAGAGCTGGCGCACGTCGTAGAGCGAGTGCGAGCAGAAGAACAAGGTCTTGCCCGCGCGCTTGAAGTTCCAAATCTTGTCGACGCACTTGCGGCGGAAGTTCATGTCGCCGACTGCGAGGATCTCGTCGATGATCAAGATGTCGGGATCGACTGCGATCGCGACGGAGAATCCGAGGCGAGCGCCCATGCCCGAGGAGTAGGTGCGGATCGGCGCGTTGATGAAGTCGCCGAGCTCGCTGAACTCGATGATCTCGTCGACCTTCTTCTTCGCTTGCTTGCGCGAGAAGCCCATCATGGCCGCGTTCATCATGATGTTCTCGCGGCCCGAGAAGCTCTGATGGAAGCCAGCGCCCAGTTCGAGCAAGCTCGCGACGCGGCCTCGCACCGTGAGTCGACCTGTGGTGGGGAAGGTGGTGCCCGACAGGATCTTCAATAGCGTCGATTTGCCGGCGCCCTTCGAACCGATCAGTCCGACGCACTGGCTGGGTTCGACTTTGAAGTTGATGTCGTGCAGGGCGTGAACCGCCTTGTGCCACGGCTTCTTGTTCCAGGGCAACTTCTCGAACAGTGGCCCCCAGGGGTTGCCGTAGATGCGGTAGGTCTTCGAGAGGCCTTCTACTTCGATCGAGGGTTTCATCGGCGGTGGCGGGCTACGGCGTTGCGGCCGGGCGGTACGGCATCCATCATCGGCCATCGGACGCCCGTGGGTAGAGCCCAGGATTCCTTTCTGGCTACTGGCCTGTCCAGGTCGTGGCAGCTTGGCGTCAACTTGGGAGCGTTGAAGGACCGATGCTCTCGCCTGCCCCGAGCCTTGGAAGCCAAGATTTATGAAGACGATGGATCGATCGATCGAGTTGGACACCGCCTTGTGTGCCGTTGCCCGCGCTTGCGTGGCGGCGATGGGCGTGCGCAGGGAGATGGCAGTCGGGGCAAGCGACGCGATCGTCAAGGAAGACAAGAGCCCGGTGACCGTTGCCGACTTCGCTGCGCAGGCGGTAGTCGCGGCGACGCTGGAGCATGCCTTTGCCGGCGATGCGTTGGTGGGCGAGGAGAGTTCGGGCGAACTCGTCGGGGATCACGCTGCGACGGTGCGCGCGCGCGTTGCCAAGGCCGCGAGCCTGGCACTCGGTCGCGATGTCAGCGAAGCCGAGGCACTGCGTTGGATCGATCGCGGGGCGTCGCTCGGGGATAGCGATCGCTACTGGGTCCTGGATCCGGTGGATGGCACCAAAGGTTTCTTGCGCGGTGGCCAGTTCGCGGTGGCGCTGGCGCTGGTCGAGCAAGGGCAAGTCGTCGCGGCCGCTCTGGGCTGCCCAGCCTACGAAGCCAACGGTTTGGCCATGCCAGGGCTGTTGTTGGGCGCCACGCTCGGCGGCGGTGCGTTCGAATTGCCCGTGCACGGATACCAATCGGCGGTGCGCCGTCCACTCCGCGTCGCAACGGGGGGCGCTC
>CAIYFF010000212.1 GCA_903925435.1 uncultured Planctomycetota bacterium
CCAGTTCATCGGCCCTGAAGAGCACGGGGCGCTCAACATCCACTTCTTGCCGCTGTGCGCGGCATTCGGGTCCGATTCGATGCGCAGCGGCGGCAGGCCATCAGGCAACGCAGAGAGGTAGCGCGGGACAAGCACCGTGAGCGACGACGGCGGCGCCCCACGCTCTGCGATGTAGCGCTCGATCGCGGCGATGAGCGGTTCTGCGCGTTCTGCCGCGAGCGCGAATCCATGCATGCGGAGAGCCCCGCCGCCGAGCATCGAGAGCACGAAGAGCAGCAGCGACCAGCAGCCTAAAAGCACAAGGCGGACGGCCCACGCGCGCGTCGACGCGGCAAACACGAGGCCGAACCCCACCGGGAACGCGAGGCACCAAGCAAACGCATAGAACAACAGCAGCGGCGTAGCCCATCCGTCCTCCCATCCGCCGTTGCCCAACACGCACCGGCCTGTCCAAGGGACATAGGCGACATACGGAACTGCCGACCAGACCAACAGCGGCTTGGACCAACGACTCGCGGTCGCGTGGCCTGGGTCCGCAGGGTGCGCCGTCATGATCCGGGCAGATCCAAACGCTTCGCCTGCTTGAGCAAGTCGCGGGCGAGTTGTGCTCGCGTGTTTGAGCCTTGCACTGGCGCCGCAGGCCGCGGCATGTCGCTGAGCTTCTTGACGCGTGCCCACACGCCGCCGCCTGCGTTGTTGTCGAGCGCGCCGATGTCCGAGATGCGCGGATTGGCCTTCAGCACTTCGCGCACGAGGTTGGCGAGAATGCCCTTGCCGCGGCCGTGCACGATCTCGATGCGCATCGTGCCGGTTGCTTGCGCGCGCTCGATCAACCGAAGGATCTCGGCCGTCGCGCGTTCGCTGTCCATCCCGTGCAGGTCGATGCGTGCTTGGAAGTCGCTCATGGCTGGTGACGACGATCCTCGGCGCAACCGCGCAACCTGTCCATCCCGCAGCGCATCAGCGCGCGAGCAACGGCTGCAGCGCGACGATCACCTTGTCGGCCTGCCGCATCATGCCGAGGTCGTTGGGATGCGAACCGTCCGTCGTGCCTTCGTCGTCATGGCCGATCAAGCCTTCGCCAGAGAGCAAGTGCACGCCTTGCATGCCGTCTTCCCTCAGCTTGGCCACGGCAGCGCGCAGCTCCTTGCGCCGCTGCTCGTGATCGCGCTTGCGCTTTTCGTCAAACCACGCGCTCGCAAACGTGCGGTCTTCGACGAACAGGATCGGCGCATCCTTGCGCGCCGCGCGCAACTGCTGCGCGAGCGGCCCCGCGCGCTCCGCGACGAGTTGCGCCGTCATGTTGGGCAAGCAGTCGACGACGAACGCAGCGGCGTCGATCTCGCAGAGATGCTGCGCGACTTCCTTCTCCATGCGGCCGTTGCCGGAGAACCCGAAGTTGAACACCTCGCGATCCAGCGCTCGGCCCACGATCGACGGCCACGCCATGCCCGCGCGCGACGCGCATGCGCCGTGCATGATCGACGTGCCATAGAAAACGACCGGCTTCTGCTCCTTCGCACGCGGTGGCAGCGGCGTCACGTCGAAGCCCTCTTCGACGCCGATTTCCATCTTCTCGACGCCGTTGTAGAGCGGCAGGTAGAGCCAGAACGAGCGCGGCGTCTCGCGCGCAGGGATCCCTTCGAGCAACGTCGCCTCGACGTCCTGCTTGCTCGGCCGCGACACCGAGAGCCAGCGCCACCGCTCGCCGTCGTGGCCGTAGAGATCGACGCCGCTGACGCCGGTCGCCGGCATGTGCGCAAGCGCGATCGTCTTCGACGAAAGCCGGTAGCGAACTCGCACCTCGGGACTCGCGGTCGCAAAGCGCAGCGACATGCCCGCGCTATTGCGCGAGAGGTTCCACACTTCCTCGCGCACGACTCCTTCGGCGCGCAACGGCAATCGATCGAACGGAGCCTTCGTGTCGCGGAACGCGCGGCCTTCGATCGGCATGTCCGCGATGTCGATCCAAGCAATCGCGCGGCGCGATGCGCGCGCAGGAGACCATGGCAATGCGGCGGCAATCGCCGCTGCCGAACAGGAGCCGAGGAACGCGCGCCGGGTCGAGTGCATCCAAAGAACATACCCGCCTGCTGGACGACGCCACACGCGCGCTATCCTGCGCCGCCGCATGTCCACCTTCCGCCCCATCGCGCTGCTTCTCTGCATCCTCGCCATGCTGTGCGCTTCGCTGCGCGCGCAAGACAAGGCGACCGGCCCCACGGACACCGCCTCGACGCCCGTCGCTTCGATCCCGAAGGGCGAAGTGACGATCCGCAGCTACCACATGGAGGAAGCGAAGAAGGACATCGACTACGCGCTCTACGTGCCGAGCTCCTATGACGAAACTCGCGCGCTGCCGCTCGTCGTGCTCCTGCACGGGCTTGGCTCCAACCCCAAGCAGGTGATCGGCTACGACGGCGTGGTCGACGAGGCCGAGAAGCGCGGCTACGTGGTCGTAGCGCCGTATGGGTTCAATGAGCGAGGCTGGTATGGCAGCCGCGGCAAAGGCAAAGAGGGGCCGTTCTTCGGCAACAGAAAGGACCCCGACAACCTCGGCGAACTCAGCGAGAAGGATGTCTTCAACGTCTTGGCGATCGTCGAGAAGGACCTCCGCATCGATCCCACGCGGCGGTTCTTGATGGGCCACTCGATGGGCGGCGCGGGATCGGTCTACCTCGGCGCAACGCGCAACGGGATGTGGGCTGGGCTTGCGCCGCTCGCGCCCGCGTTTGGCGGCCCGATGGACTTGCTCGAGCAACTCGGCGACACGCCGGTCTACGTCGTCATGGGCGACAAGGACAATTTGGTGCCCGTTGCCACCGTGCGCCAATGGGTCGACGAGATGAAGCGACTGAAGACGCCGGTGACCTACGAAGAGATCGCCGGCGGCGACCACGTTCGCTGCATCACGCAAAACGAGGCGATGATCGGCCGCGTGTTCGACTTCTTCGATGCGGCGAGCGAGCGCGCAAAGGCCAAGGCGAAGGATGCAGGCGACAAGAAGAAGGCCGAGCAGCCAGCGCCGAAGCCCGGCGACGGGAGCAGCAAAGGAAGCGGGTCAGTTCGCGACGACAAGAAGTGATGCAGGCCTCAATCCTGCGGCCGCTGGCCCCACTCTGCTTTCTGATCGTCGGCAGCGCGACGCTGCGTCTCCTGAAGCACGAAGACGGCCATCGCGCGCACCACGTGCAAGCAAGGCAGCAGCGCGCACAGCAGGATCAAGGCGAGCGTCGCAGGCAACCATCCGACGCTCGAGGCGAACCGGACGAGGTCGGAG
>CAIYFF010000213.1 GCA_903925435.1 uncultured Planctomycetota bacterium
CAGGTAGGTGCGCTGACGATCCGTCAACGATGCGTCCGCGAGCAGTCGCGCCACCGCATTCTGCATGCCGCCGATCGGGTTGTTGATCTCGTGCGCGATGCCGGCCGCGAGCGTGCCGACCGTCGCAAGGCGCGAACTCTGCACCAACGCGCGTTCGGACCGCTTGGCCTCCTCCACTGCGGTGCGCACCGCGGCTTCGAGGTTGCCGGTGTTGCCCTGCACCTGCTGCGCCATCGCGTTGAACGAATCCACCAGCGCGCGCAGCTCGGGCGCATACGCGAGATCCGGCAGCCGCGCTGCGTAATCACCGCCGCCGACGCGCGCGGCCGCGGCGCCGACGCGCTGCAGCGGGCGACCGATCGTGCGCAGCACGACGGGATACAACACGACGCCGAACAGCAGCGAACTGCCGAGCGCGGTCAGCAACAGGAAGCTCCACGGCAGCGACGGCGGTTCGATGTCGAGCTTCGGCACGAACCACAGGTAGCCGGCCACGCGATCCTTGGCGCGCACCGCGGTGCAGAAGCCGCCCGCCACTTGCACGAGCCCGCCGCGCACGCGCGCCTCCTCCATGCCGAGCAAGATGTCGCGCATCGGAAACAGGTCCGGATCGCGCCGCGACGCGCCGCGCGGGTTGATGTAGACGAGGCCGGTCAGCGGCGGGCGGCCGCTCGTCACGATCACATCGTCAAAGTACTCGCGCAGGATCGGGCTCTGCACCAACTCGAGAACCTGAGTCTCGTCGTCGAGGCGCTCGGCCGAATACACCTCGAGCAAGTAGGGCACGAGCGCCGCGGCCAAACTCTCGCTCTGCTGCCGGCGCACCCACTGCTGTTGCGTCGCGAACGAAGCCGTCTGCACCGCGCCGACCACGAGCAGGTTCAGCAGCAGCACGACCGCGAGGATGCGGACGGCCAGCGACACGAGGTCAGCGCCCTCGGTTGAGCGACTGCATCATCGTCAGCAGCGGCGTGAACAACGCGAACACGATGAACCCGACGACGACTGCCATGATGACGAGCAGGATCGGCTCGATGACCTTGAACGTCGTCTCGACCGTGCGATCGACCTCGATCTCGTAGCGATCCGCGATCTTGACCAGCATGCGGTCGAGTTCGCCCGTCTGCTCGCCGACGTCGACCATGTTGACGACGATGTCGTCGAACATGTGGCTCTCGCCCATCGGCACCGCGATGCCCGAGCCTTCGCGGATCGAGTCGTGCACGCTCGACACCGCCTTCTGCATGTGCACGTTCGTCGACGACGCATGCAGGATGTCGAGCGCCTCCAGGTGCGGCACGCCGCTCTGGATCAGCGTGCCGAACGTGCGGGCAAAGCGCGCGACGAGGTTCTTGTGCACCAGCGGGCCGAACAGCGGCATGCGCAGCGCCACGGTGTGCATCACGCGGCGGTAGCCCATCACCTTGCTCATCAGCAACGAGTGCACGAACCACAGCAGCACGCACGCGAGCAGATACACCCACCAGAACACTTCGAGGTGTTCGCCGATGCCGATCACGACGCGCGTCGCCCACGGGAAGCTCGCGACGCCGCCGCCGATCGACTGGAACACGCTCTTGAAGCGCGGGATCACGAACGCGAACACGAACAGCAGCACCGCGGTCGCGATGAACATGATCATCGCCGGATACGCGAGCGCGCCCTTCACGCGCGCCTTGATCGATTCGCTCTTCTCCAAGAAGCCCGCGAGGCGGTTGAGGATCTCCTCTTGCACGCCGCCCGCTTCGCCGGCGCGCACCATGTTGGTGTAGAGCGCGTCGAACGTGCCGTCGAACTTCGCCATCGACTCGGACAACGGCGTGCCCGCTTCGACGTCGTCGACGAGGCTCTTGCAGATGCGCTTCATCGGGCCCTGCGGCAGTTGGCCTTCGAGGATGCGCAGGCTGCGCGTCACCGGGATGCCTGCATTGAGCAGCACCGCGAGCTGGTTGGTGAACTCGGCAAGCGCGCGCGCGCCGACGCGCGAGCGCAGCGGCAACGAAAGGCCGCGGCCTTCGCCTTCCGCGACGGCGACCGCGGACGTGGCCTTTGGAACAGGGACCTTGCGCTGCAGCTTCTTGGGCATCGGCGGGCTTTCGACTCGGCGAGGGGGCGCGCGGCGGTTTGCCGCATCGCCGCATCGTTGCGCGTTGCGCCTTCGAGAGCAACCGTGCGGAACCGGGAGGCTGTAACAGAACGCGCGATCAGCGCACGCCTTGCAGCCACAAGAACACGTTGAAGCCGAGCCCCATGCGCAGCCAGGCGAGGAGCAGCGCCACGGCTGCGGCAAACAGCACAAAGAACGGCCACCGCGGCGCGCCCAAGCGGCGAGCGCGCGGCTCCTCGCCAGCCAACGAGGATTCTTCGCGTGCGAGTTCCCGTTCTGCCGCGAGCCCAGAGCCCTCGTCCCCCACGACGTCGACGAGGACCACCGTCGCGTTGTCCGCACCACCGCTCTGCAGCGACAACGCCACGAGCCGGTCCGCGGCGCGGCGTGGATCGCGCACGAGCATGGCGCTCGCGAGATCCGCCTCGGGCACGAAGCCCCAGACCCCGTCGCTGCAGAGCAGCAACCGATCGCCGATCGCGAGGTCGATCTCTGTCACGTCCGGTTGCTGGTCGGGAGCCGAGCCGCCGATGCACCGCAACAGCCGATTGCGGTCCTCCTTCGACGCGTGGTCCACGGTCAGTTGGCGCAACACGGATGCGCGCTGCAGGTAGACGCGGCTGTCGCCGACGTGCCCGATCGCGGCTCTGTGCCCGTGGATCACCACGGCACACAACGTCGTCGCCATCTCGGCGAGGCTCGGCACCAACAACGCCTGCTCGGCGACGCGTTCGCTCGCGGCTGAGAATCCGCGGCGAACGATCTCGTCGAGCGCGAGATCGCTTGCCGACAGCGCCGCGGAGGCAAGGCCGCGCAATCCACTGCGACTCGCTTCCGCTCCGCCCGCAGCGCCGCCCAGGCCGTCGGCGACCGCCGCAAGCAGCGCAAACGGCTTGCCGCTCGGCGGCGCAACCAACAGGAAGTCGTCTTCATTGGTCGCGCGCACGCGACCCGTGTGCGTCGCCACGCCGAGGTCAAACTGCGGCGGGATCTTCACGGCGGATCTCCGCTGCCGAACGTCGCAGACGCGACACTGCCGGCAACCGTGCCCACCAACACCTGCACGCGCATGCGCGTCGGATCGGCGCCTTCGGGCAGCGACGCCTCATAGAGGTAGCGATCGCCCTGACGTCGCATGCTCGCCACCAGGCGCTGCTCGAATGCGGCCGCGGCTTCGTCGGACAACCCCGCGTGCGCGCGAATGCGCACGGCGCTCAATGCCTCGCGCGAATCGACGGCGACCACCCCTGCGCGCGGCAACGACAACGCAGCGACAGCAACGGAGCGAAGGCGCTGGCGCAGCGGCTCGCTCTTCAGTTCGCGCGCGAGCGACAACAACAAGCGCCGCTGCGTGTAGTCGCGCACCGCGCGCGTGACGCGGTCCTCGTCGTCTGGCACCCAAAACGGCGGCACGAGAATCGAGCTGAAGAGGCCGAGCGCACTGCCGCGTTCCATCAACGACAAGTCGATCGGCCCCGCCGACGAGATGGTGTCCGCGAGCACAGAGCCGGTCTCGAGGTCGCGCAACGTCACGCGCAACGTGACGCCGGACTCGAACGTGTGGTCCGGGATGAACACGCCGATGCCGAGCAAGAGCCACGTCAACATCGTGACCGGCCAACGCCCATTCACGCCCTGCGCATCGATCGCGTTGTCCTGCAAGCCCTCGACGACAAGGAGCATGTCGAAGCCGCGATCGCGCGCGTCCTGCAGGAAGTCGAGCAACGCAGGCTCGGCGCGACGCGAGGCCAACATCTCGCGGACGCGCGCACGATGCGCATCGTCGTCGCCGGCGACTCTGCGGAACACCGCACCCTCCTGCAGCGCGCCGATCACTTCCGCCACCGCGATCGGCTCCTCGCCAACCGCTTGCTCCGCCGCGGCAGCGCCGACGCCGTCGGTCGCAAACGTGCCGCGATCGTTGGCCTCCGTCGGCTGCAACCAAGCGCCGCCGGTGACGAGCACTGCGTAGTCGAGCGGCGGACGAGCAGCGAGGCCGCGCAGTTCGGAAGATGGCGACTGGCATGCCCCACCGCACAGCAGCGCAAACGCAAAGCCCAGGCGCATCGCGGCGTCGCGCAGGCGCAGACGGCGCGGCGAGCTGCTGTCGATGCGTTCCATGCGGCCCATGGTGCGCGCGCAACCAAGGATCCGCCAGTCGCCCCCGTTCGCCGCGCCCGTCATCGGTTGCGCACCCGTTGCACGAACACCGATCCGCCAGCGAGACGGAATCCAGTGAACAGAAGACGTGGGTCCCATCGGCCCGGCAGCAGGTCGCGGCCGTCGCGCCTCATCTGCTCCGCTCGCAGCACGCCTGGCACCGACGCGGGCAACGGCCCCGTTGCGAGTTCGAGCCGTCGGCCATCGGCGTCGAGCACGCCAGCGCGGTCGCCGATGGCGAGCCCGCGCACGACGCCGAACGTCGACAAGCGGGCGCGCAACTCCGGCAGCAGACG
>CAIYFF010000214.1 GCA_903925435.1 uncultured Planctomycetota bacterium
ATAGAGACAGAACTTGTAGATCAGCTCGAGCTGCGCCTCGCCGGACAAGAAGCCACCGGGCAAGGGCAGCAACGACGAAGCGATGCGCTTGTGGCTTGCTTTGAACAGGTCGCCTTCCGACGTGAACAGCACCTTGCTCTGATTGAGTTCGCGCAAGAACCTGCCGACGTTGCTCGCGAGATTGGCGCCGCACGACAGCGTCTCTTGCACATGCGGTGCGTGGCTCGCCGCATGCTTGAGCAGTTCCTCCAGCGTCACTTCGTGGAACAGAACGAGCGCGTTCTCACACGGTTGGATGCCGATGCGCAATAGAGGAAGCGGCCCAACCGTGCCGAGCATCGACTCCTCGAGGAACTTCTGGCACAGCTCTCGATCCGGCGCCTTGCCAGCTTCGAACTCGGAGGCGAGGTCGTCCCAATTGGACATGCCGCCGTGCTTTTGCATCGAGACGGTGAACGCCTCCGCCACCGCAGTCGGCAACTTCGCGCGACGCTGGGCGATTGCCGAACCCATCGCATAGAGCTTGTAGATCTTGCGCGCGTGGTCAGCCGCCTTCTCATCGGCGCCCGACGCCGGTTTGCCAGCCGCCTTTGCTTTCTCAGCACGCGCTCGGAAGTGACGCGCGTCGAGGAAGCCCTGAAGCGTGATGCAATCCTTCAGCGCGTGCCGCGACAGGCGGCGGTGGTCGTTGACCGCTTTGGCCAACTCAGAAGGAACGGCGTAGCCAAGTCCGTCGAAGTCCGTCCAGCGCTTGTCCGACGCGCCGAACAGGAATCCTTCGCGTTGCAGCGACGCAAGGCATGCTTCGAGGTCGAATCGACTCTTGAACGATTGTCCCTGCGTCGCGAACAGCTGCGGCGCGGACAACGCAGCCGAAGGCTCGCGGAAGAACGGCTCCAACAAGTCCTGCAGCTTGCGTGGAAGCAACTGCAAGCGCGCGAGCGTCTTCGACTCATCCTCCATCGCGGCGGCGATCTCGGCCACCTGGGCGGCGCGCGTCGCAGGCTTCGTGGCGGCGCTGGATTCAGGACCCAGCCACGCGTTGGCCGCTTCGCGAACCACTTCGAGGCTCGCCTTCTGCAGCAGCGACTTCAAGTCGTACGCAGTCATCGCTTCGCCTCCTCCCCGCCGTCCTCCAGCAGCGCCGCAGCCTCGACGATCGCGTAGCTGTAGCCCTGCTCCGTCAAGAACAGCTGGCGCTTCTGCGCGAACTCCTGCTCGCGCGAGGATGGCGTAACCAACGTGTAGAACGACGCGATTGCGCCATCTTGCTTGGGCCGCAGGATGCGACCGAGTCGCTGTGCTTCTTCCTGCCTGCTGCCGAACGTGCCCGACACTTCGACCGCGACGTTCGCATCCGGCAGATCGACTGCGAAGTTGCCGACCTTGCTCACGCACAACCGGGTGATCGCGCCGCTGCGGAACGCCGCGTAGAGCTGATCGCGCTCCGCATTGGGCGTTTGGCCAGTGATCAGCGGCAGCGAGAACACCGTCGCAACCTGTTCAAGCTGTTCCAAGAACTGACCGATCACGAGGACTCGATCCTTGGCGTGCTTCTTCAGCAGCGCGCCGAGCGCATCGAGCTTGCGCTCGTTCTCACTCGCGATGCGGAACTGATCCCGCAACGCCGACTGCGCATGGCGCTCTCGACGCGCGTCGGCCAGCGGGACGCGGACTTCGAAGCAACGCGCCGTGGCGAGGAAGCCTTGGCGTTCCAGTTGCTTCCAAGGCACCTCGTAGCGCTTGGGTCCGATCAACGAGAACACTTCGTCCTGCCTTCCATCCTCGCGCACGAGCGTCGCTGTCAGGCCAAGACGCCGTCGCGCTTGGATGCCCGCCGTCGCGCGGAACACCGGCGCGGGCAGCAGATGGACTTCGTCGTAGACGATGAGCCCGAAGTTGCCCTTGTCGAACAGGTCGAGATGCGTGAACGCCGACAGCCGATCCTTGCGATGCGTGAGGATTTGGTATGTCGCGACGGTGACTGGCCGAATCGCCTTCAGCTCGCCGGTGTATTCGGTGACCTGGTCCTCGCGCAGGTCCGTCTTGTCGAGGATCTCACGCACCCACTGCCGCACGGCCACGGTGTTGGTGGTCAGCACCAGCGTGTTCGTCTGCGCCAACTGCATGACGCCGATCGCGACGACCGTCTTGCCGCCGCCGCAAGGCAACACAACGACGCCACATCCACCCAGGTCCGATCCATCGCGATGGAACGCTTCGGCGGCCGCTTGTTGGTAGGCGCGCAACGCGAACGGGCGTCCCGACTGCGTGGAGTTGCGCAACGAGAAGCACAGCGAATCGC
>CAIYFF010000215.1 GCA_903925435.1 uncultured Planctomycetota bacterium
CGACGCGATCCAGCTCGTGCGCGCAGGCGATGTCGCGGCGTCGTCCGAGCCCGTCGTGCGCGCGGGCAGCATCGCGTCGATGCGTGAACGCAGCAGTTCGACGTATCACCAAGAGAGCGTCGAGATCGCTTCGATCGCGGACTTCCCAGGCTTCGTCGTGCGCGCCGAATGCGAACGCAGCGCCCGCGGCTTGCAGCAAGAGCGGCGCTTCTCGCTGTTGCATCACAAGACGCTGCGCTTTGCGGCCGGCGATGGGATGCAGAAGGAGCTGCGCGAGCCGTTCGTGCTCGCGTCCGACGACGAACGCATTCCGGACCTCGCGGTCGTGCCGCTCGGGTTGTCGCGCTACGAGCGCTTCTCGCTCGATGGCGGCGAACTCGTGCTGCGCCAACAGCCAGAGGCCAACGCGAAGACGGTGTTTGGCTTCGTGTTCGTGGATCGCCATCGCGCACGCGACGAACTGCCGCACCTTGCGCGCGCGCTCGCCGCGATCGATCGGCCCGCGACGCTCGACCTCGGCGATCTGGGCGCGGCCGAGTTGCGTTCGGACTTGCCGTTTGCGTGGACGCGCGTCGTCGCCGTGCAGCAAGCCAGCAAGACTCCGTTCCTCGTCCGCGAAGGCGGATGGTGGACGCTGCGCGGCGTGCAGCAGGATGGCGCGCGCGACTACTTGCGCGTGCTGCATCTGCCCGGCGATGCCGTGTCCGTGGTGGGTGGCCAGGCGCTGCTGTCGCGCACCCGGCCTGGCCCGGGCAGCGCAGGCATCGTCGCGTTGCGCGACCCGACTTCGGATGCGGTGACCGTGCGCGTGTTGCAGCGCAGTTCGCGGACTGCGCCCAAGGTCACGATGAGCGCTGCGTTCGATCGCGTCGAGATCGACGGCAAGCAGTGGAGCCAATGGAACGGCCGCACGATCACGCTGCCGGATGCGATCGCTGAGCATCGCATCGTGACGCGCATGGCGGGCGCTGGCGATGCGCCGCGCGTCGCCGCGACGGCCGCGCGCTTGTCGGTTTGTGTCTACGACGAAGGCGCGCGCGAGTTGGTGTTGGTCGCCGACGCGCAGGACTCGCGTCCGTCGTCGATGCCGTATGTCGCGTGGCTTGCG
The DNA here is from genome assembly GCA_903925435.1 of uncultured Planctomycetota bacterium. Lineage (GTDB taxonomy): Bacteria > Planctomycetota > UBA1135 > UBA1135 > UBA2386 > SXPK01. The sequence continues at coordinate 1,109 of CAIYFF010000215.1, forward strand.
GGCCCCGTGCCGACGTCGATCGAAGGCGGCGAGATCGTCGATGAGAAGGAACTGCGCCACGCCGACGCGCATGCGCTCACCGCAGCGCGCGGCAGCGGCACGTTGATCCGCTTTTTGCCCGGCATCGTCCGCATCCGATATGGCAACCATGGTTCGTGACGCATCGAAGTGGGGGCTCGCAGCAGCCATGTTCGCGGGTCTTGCGATGGTCGCGTTCCCGTGGGTCGACACCGGCGGCGAAGACCTGCCGATGCCGACTGCGTTCTCGATCAAGGACGCCGCCGCAGCGCCACTGTGCGACTTGCTGCGCACGCATGACGAGGTCTGCAAGAAGGGCGATGTCCACGCATTCGTGCAGTGCGTGTCGAAGGACTACCTCGCGTCGCTCGAGCGCTCGCTGAAGGCGGTCGACCGGACGATGAGCGCAGAAGCGTTGCGCTCGCGCACTGAAGCCGGCGCTGGGTTGTCGTTGCTCATGTCGCGCACCGGCTGCCGCGGCCGCGCGCGCGCAGATCGCGCGTGCTTGCTGGGTCGACCGGCGGTCGGCTTGGTGGGGTCGCTCGCCATTGCGTTCGTGCGCGAAGAGGGCGCATGGCGCATCGACCGCGTCGTGCACCAACCGCTGGTCGCGGTCGACGACGAGGTCCTCGTCGACGTGGTGATGGAAGGAATGCTGACGGCGCGCTGAGGCGCGCTGACGGCGGGGGGCAGCGGAGGGCCGCCGCGCCAGAGCTTTGGCAGCAACTGCGCGCGAACGTGCCGAACAAGTCGATCGACCGGCAGGTGCACGCCGAGGCCGTGATGGGGGTGTATGAGCGCGTGCTCCGCGAGCCGCGGCGACCTGCGCCCGTGGAGCCGGTGCCGATCGAGCGCCGGGTTGCCTACTTGCAGATGCAGCGCGACTCGGCGCTCGGGCGCGCGTGCGGTGGAGCTGGGCCGCGATAGGTGGGCCGCGTTAGGTGGGTTGGGGTAGTTGGGTTGCGGTTGCGGAGTGGCATCGAGTCGATCGGTGACATCCACTGCGTTTTGCGCATGCTGTTGCGCTCTCGCATGCCGACCCGCTTGGTGTTCCTGCTGACCGCGATCCAATTGCTGCCCGCGCTCTGTGCGCAGGATCGTGCGCGCAAGCCGGCGCCGCCTGCGACTCCGGCGCCCGCTGCGCAGGCGGCGCCCCAGACTCCAACCGCGCCCGTGCTTCGCTTCTGCGGACAGTTTCGGTTGCCGGATGGTTCGTTGGTCGAAGTGACGCCCGACGCGCGCGGCACGGGGCTCGTGCTGCATGGCATCGACGCAGCGAGCGCGGCGCTCGTGATGACGGGCAAGCCCGTGGAGCCAGCGCAGCTGGAAGCGCTCGCCGCGGCGGAGCAGCGCGTGCAGAAGGCGCTGTCGCCGATCGTCACGGGGCGCGGCGAAGTCGATGCGGCGCAGTTTGCGAATGCGCAGGCGGTCGCGGCCGTTGAGAAGGCGATCCAGGCTCTGCGTCCGCAAGTTGGCGCGCAGGCGCGCGTCATCTATGCGGGCAGCGATCTTTCTGCTCGCACGACATGGGCCTTGCTGCGCGGCGCTGCTGGCGCGGTCGCGGTCGCGGTGCAGTGGTCGGCGGGCGGCAAGGTCGCGGGCGTCGCGCAAAGCAAAGTGGAGCCGCCGGCGCGCGCCGCCTTGTCGGTGCCGCGACCCGATTGGGCGGTGGGCCAGGGCGCGCTGCGCAGCATGACGATCTCGGTCGAAGGACGCGGCGCTGGCCGCGTGCTCGTGGTCGAGAATGCGCTGGGGCTCGCGGTCTGCCCGTGGAAGGGCGACGTGCGCTAAGTCGGCACGTAGGCGCCCTTTCGTCACGGCTGCGGCCTGCCTGGGCTTGCCTGCAGTGGCGTCGACGGGTTCTCTGTGCCGCCCCTCTTCTGATTCCGCGCACACAACGTGCGCGCATGCGATGACCCGCCGATCCGACAAGCCCGAGCGTCCGTCCCGTTCGCAGAAGTCCTCAGCCTCGGCGAGGGCCAAGAAGCCTGCCGATGCGGCGGACGATTTGCCGACGCTGGAGCCCATGGAAGGTGCGGATGCGGCAGAAGAGCTGCCCGTGCTGGAAGCGATCGACGAGGCCCCGCCGGAGCCGACGTTCTTGGTGCGGCTCGTGGTTGTCCCGAGCACGGAGCCTGGCTTCGACACCTCGATCACGCTCGAAGTGCCCGAGATGGAGAAGAAGGGCATGGCCGACGCGATCGAGGCGCCGCTCGCGCATGCGTTTGCGTCAGGCAAGGCCAAGGTGCGGCACCATCGCGTGCTCGTGACGTTCTCGGGCGACGCGATCATCGGCAGCGGCGTGAAGGAGCGTTGCAGCCAGCTGTTCACTGCGCAGAAGGCGCGCAAGGTCGTGCTGCGGCGCGGCTACGGCGACGAGACGCTGTTTGAGCGCGAGGCGCCGCGCGCGCAGGTTGCTGTCACGAAGAATGGCAACAACCTCGACGTTGCGGTCGACACGGGCGACCTGGAGACGCAGGACCTGTCGGTGGCGCTGCAGGCGGACCTCGTGCAGCTCGCGGGCCAGTGCCGTGGCGCGCGCGTGCAGTTCCGCTTTGCAGGAGCCAACAAGCCGGACGCGGCGTTGCGCACGTTGATCGAGCAGATGCTGCGCGACAGTGGCGCGCTGCGCGCGGCGTTTGGGCAGCGCGTGTTGTTTGACCGCGAACTCGAAGATCGCGTGCGCATCGAAGTTGCCGCCGACGCCGTAACCGTGCGCGTGGCTCCCGCCGCGAGCGACGCGGAGACCGAGGAAGCGCTCGCGATGCGGCTTGGTTCGCTCGGCGATCAGGTGCGCGGCAAGGTGGTGCGCATCGCGTTTGCGACCAAGGAGAGCGACGACGTGCGCAGCGCAACCGTTCGCTACTGCACGCAGGGCGCGCCGCAGCGCATCGAGATTGCGCGCGAGGCAGGCAATGAGGTCGTGTGGCCGTCGCTGCTGACGGTCGGCGACCATGCGGGCGAGACGACGTTGACGGCGATCCCCAACGGGCGCGACCGTGCGTCGATGCTCGCTGCGTTTGTCGCGGAGACGCGCGACTTCCGCGCCGTCGTGGGCGGCAAGAAGGTCGTCGTGCTGTGGCCGGAGGGCACGCAACTTGACGCCGCGTTGGAGCAGGCCTGCGTGGATCCGCTCGTGGCGCTGTCCGCTGCGCGCGTTGTGATCGCGTGCGGCAACGAGCGCGACGTGGTGCACCCGGCGCCGGTCGCGAGCAGCGACGCAGGCGGCGAGCTGGTCGTGCGCGTCGACACCGAGGCGGGCAAGCCAGCCGAGTTGCAGCGCGCGTTCGATCGCTGGCAGAAGCGCTCCGGCGACCGGTTGTCGGGCCAGTCGGCGCGACTGCTGTTTGCGGGCGAAGTGGCGCCGTCGCGCACGCTCGTGCGCACGCTGACCGATGCCACGTTGGCCAAGAAGCCGCAGCGGCTCGTGGTCGAGACCGGCGGGCGCGCCGACGTCGTGTGGCCGCAGTTCTTGAAGGTCGCGGGCAGCGCGCAGAATGGGTTCTCGATCTCCTGCGAAACGGCGGGCCGCGACGAGGCGCAAGCCAAGCTCGCGCTCGAGCGCGAACTCGCGGCGGTGCAAGGGCTTTCGGGCGCGGTCGCGACGATCGATGCGGGCGCGCATGAGGCCATGCTGATGGCGGCGATCCTCGGGGCCGGCGCGCGCGCAGTCGTGGTCGGTGGCGTGCAGGTGCACCCGGCGCTGCTCGCGGTGGCGACCAAGAAGGGCGCGGTCTCGATCACGGCTTCGCCGGACGCGGGGCCCGAGATGGCGACGAAGCAACTCGCGCGCGAGTTGGAGACGGCGCTCGCGGGCGGCGTCGACGGCAAGACGGTGACGATCACGTGGCCCTCGGGCGATCCCAAGAGCGAGCCGCTTGCGACGCTCGTTCGCGAAGTGGTCGCACGCGGTGCCGCGGTCGTGCGCGTCGACGACGGCTCGGGCAACGCGGTGCAGGTGCATCCGGTGGTGGCGCCCAAGGTGGAGCCGCAGAAGCCCGCTACGGCAGTCGTGGAGCAGGCAGCGAATGTCGGCAGCGAGTCCGACTTGGCAGAGTTGGTGGCAGAAGATGTGCCCGAGATCCCTGTCGAGCCGGTGGTCGTGCTTGGCAAGAACGACGCCGTGACGCCAGGTCTCGTGCTGCTCGCGATCGCGATGGACGATCGCGTCGACCAGCCGCAGCGTGTCCGCGACGCGCTCGCCGCGATGGTGCAGCAGTTGACCGGGCGCCGGGTGTTGCTGATCGGCAGCTACCGCGGCAGCGAGACGCCGTTCTTGGGCATGTCGCCAGTGGTGGTCGCGGCGCGCGGAATCGTCGATGCGCACGCGGCGGCGACGCTCTGCTTCCGCGGGAAGGACGCGCTGGGCCGGGGTTGCTTTGGCGTGGCGCGGAGTTCGATCGAGGGGCTGGCCTTCGGCGCCAACTTCGCCGACCCGCGCGTCCGTTGAGCTAACTGATGAACGGAATGTGCTTCGAATCGACAGGGGCTATCCCCCTGTCGTTCGGAGCAACTTCGCGCGGATCCGGCCGGCGTTTTCCGGCCGTTTTGCTGATGGCGAGACGGTTCTTGGGGGCTGCCTGAGCGCAGGCCACTCCGTTCATCAGTGGGGGCGGAGGCCGCGCAGGAGCGCGCCGTAGCCAGCGTAGAACG
>CAIYFF010000216.1 GCA_903925435.1 uncultured Planctomycetota bacterium
CGCCAAACGTCGACGCCAGAACGCGAAGTAGGCATCGTCGTAGCCGATCTGCGTTGCCGTCTTCTCCCACACATCGCGCGCGACCGCACGCGAGAGGCCGGTGCGGCGCGCAAACGAACTGACCGAATCGCGATGGTCTTTGGGGCGGTCGTAGGCCGCGCGTCCGAGCGCCTGCTCTGCGGTCCGCTCGGCTTCGGCGCGCAACAGCAGAAGAAATCCATCGGGAGAATGGATGTCCTGCTGCTCGATCTCGTTGCCGCAGGTTGCGGCGCGGTGCTCGCGATACAGCCAGCGCTCTGCGATGCGAAACCATCGCGAGTGCCGCTCGCGAACTGGCAGCGACAGGATCGCGGCCGCGTGCTCGACGCAATCGGCGCGCAGTTCTTGCTGGATCTCGGCATGCAGTTGCCGTCGGCGCTCGGTCGTGGCCCTGGCACAGCGGCCGTGCCGCCGGATCTGGCCGTAGAGCAGTCGTTCGGTAAAGCTCGCGAGCGCCAACAGGGCCAACTCGCGCATCGGTCCAACTTCGTCGTGTTGCATGATCGCGTCCTCCATCCAACGAGTGCATTGGCGGGGGATGCGGATCGCAGTTTTCCTGGGCGGAGAAGGGCGCGCTCTGCGCAGCTGTGGGGGAGTCTTCCGAACGGACCGAGGCTGGTTCTGGAGCCGCCGCGCATGGCTCCCTATGCTCCCCGCCTTTTCCGATCCAACTGCATGTCCACCACGTGTGTCGTAGGCATCCTCTGGGGTGACGAAGGGAAGGGGAAGGTCATCGACTTCCTCGCCGCGGACGCGGACTTCGTCGTGCGCTATGGCGGCGGCCACAACGCTGGCCACACCCTGATTTTGCCGAGCGGCAAGATGGTCCTTCATCTCGTCCCGTCGGGCATCGTCCACGAGCGCGTCACGAACGTGATCGGCAACGGTGTCGTGGTGGATCCCCTGCACCTCGTGAAGGAGATCGACGGCGTGCGCGCGCGCGGCATCCGCATCGCGCTCGGCGAGAACTTGCTGATCAGCGAGCGCGCGCACGTGATCCTCGAGGCGCACCGCGTGCAGGACCAATGGCACGAGCAGGCTCGCGGCAAGGGGCGCATCGGCACGACCGGTCGTGGCATCGGGCCGGCCTATGCCGACCGCTGCAACCGCATCGGCCTCCGAATGGGCGACCTGATCCGCCCCGACGCGTTGCGCGCCGGCATCGAGCGGCTGTGCTCCGAGAAGAACCCGTTGTTCGCGGGCGCCGGATTGCCGGAGTTGTCGCCATCGGCGCTCTTCGAGCAGCTCGCGGCCGCGGGCGAGCAACTGCGCGCAGGCATCGTCGACGCTGGCCACTTGCTGCGCGTGGCGCACAAGGCCAACAAGCGGATCCTGCTCGAAGGCGCGCAGGGCTGCCTGCTCGACGTCGAGCACGGCACCTATCCGTATGTGACGAGTTCCCACGCGTCGACCGGCGGCGCGTTCTCGGGCACGGGCCTGCCGCCGCACGGCATGCGCACCGTGGGCATCGTGAAGGCCTACGCGACGCGTGTCGGCGAGGGTCCGTTCCCGAGCGAGCTGCACGGCGAGATGGCCGAGCGGCTGCGCAAGGCTGGCAACGAGTATGGCTCCACGACGGGCCGCCCGCGCCGCATCGGTTGGTTTGATACCGTCGCCGTCCGCTACTCCGCCGACCTGTCGGGCGCGCAAGAATTGGTGGTGACCAACCTCGACGTGCTGTCGGGGTTCGACGCGTTCGAGTTGGTGACGCACTACCGCCTCGCCGACGGCACGACGACGGATCGCTTTGTCGCGTTCGGGCTCGAAGGCGCCACGCCGATCACGCAGCGCTTTGCAGGCTTCTCGCAGAACCTGCGCGAGTGCCGCCGCTTCGACGACCTTCCGGCGCAAGCGCGCGACTACGTGCTCGCGATCGAGCGCGCGACGGGGATCCCGGTCAAGACGATCTCCGTCGGTCCCGGCCGCGATCAGGTGATCCTGCGGTGAGCGCAAAGGAGCAAGCCTCGGACCTCGTCGTGCCGCGCTCCGTCGCCGTCATCATGGACGGCAACGGCCGGTGGGCGAGGACGGCTGACTTCGAGCGCATCAGGGGCCACGAGAAGGGCGTCGATGCGGTGCGCGACACCGTGACGGAATGCGCGAAGCTCGGCGTCGAGGCGCTGACGCTCTACGCGTTCTCGGAAGAGAACTGGGAGCGGCCCAAGCGCGAGGTGTCGCTGCTGATGGGGCTGCTGAAGAAGTTCCTGCAGAGCGAACTCGGCACGCTGATGGACAACGGCGTCCGTCTCGTCCACGCCGGGCGCCGCGCGCGGTTGCCGAGCGACGTGCTGACGCTGCTCGACGACACGATCGCGAAGACCGCGGGCAACCGCGGCATGCGGCTGTGCCTTGCGATCAGCTACGGCGCGCGCCAAGAACTGGCCGACGCGGTGCGTGCGATCGCCAGGGACGTCAAGTCGGGCGCGCTGCTGCCCGAGGCCGTCGACGAGACGACGATCGCGTCCCGGCTCTACCAGCCGACGCTGCCGGATCCCGACCTGTTGATCCGCACGGCGGGCGAAATGCGCGTCAGCAACTTCTTGCTGTGGCAGATCAGCTACGCCGAGATCCACGTGGCGCAGGTCTGCTGGCCGGACTTCTGCAAGGACGACCTCCACGCTGCGTTCCGCGACTACGGCCGCCGCGTCCGCAAGTTCGGCAAGGTGCTCTGATGGCGTCGAGCGACCTCCGCACTCGCGCAGTGCTCGCGCCCTCGATGCTCGCGCTGATCGGCCTCGTCTATTGGCTCGACCATGACCGCGTGTTGTTCGACAAGCAGGGCGCGCTGTCGGCGTTTGTGCTCGGTGCGCTCGGCATCGTCGGTGCGATCGAATACTGCGCGATGCTGCGCAAGGCGGGCTTCGCGGTGTCGCGCGGCCTGCTGTTGTGCGGCGCCGTTGCGCTGCACGCGCTCGCGTTCCCGATGGGCTGGCATCAGCTCGACCGCGAGCTGTATCCGCTCGTCGCGATCACGCTGCTGATCCTGTTCCCGCTCGCCGCGCGTTCGCTCGGCAAGGATGCGATGCAGCGCGGGCTCGAGGAGCAAGGCGCCACGCTGCTCGGGTTCTTGCTGATCAGCTGGCAGATGTATCTGGGCCAAGGCATCTGCTTCCGCAACCTGCCGTCGCTGCTCTACGTCGTGCTCGTATGCAAGGGCGGCGACATCGGTGGCTACTGCCTTGGTCGCATGCTCGGCCGCCGCAAGCTGATCCCGCACGTGAGCCCCGGCAAGACGATCGAAGGCGCGCTCGGCAGCCTCGCGTCGTCGCTCGCACTCGCCTTCTTCCTGCGCAATTCGCTGGTCCCCGATCTGCAGATGGGCCCGGCGCTCGCATTGCTCGCCGGCGCGTTGCTCAATGCGACGACGCAGATCGGCGATCTGGTCGAGAGCTTGCTGAAGCGCCGCTGCAGCGCGAAGGACAGCTCGACTCTGTTGCCCGCCCATGGCGGTGTCCTAGACCTCGTGGACAGCTTGCTGTTCTCGTTCTCTGCCTGGTTCCTCTTCCTTGTCTGGCTCACGTGAACTGAGCCCCGGTGACCGCGTGACCGATGCTGATATCCAGATCCCTGTCCTGACGACGGAAGAAGCGCGCACGCTGCTCGGCCCGCTCGACAGCAATGCGCGGCTGATCCGCGAGCTGCACGGCGTGTCCGTGCTGGTCCGCGACGGCAGCCTTCGGCTACTCGGCGATCCGCTGCACGTGCACATCGTGCAGCAAGCGCTGGAGGAGAGCCTGCTCACGCTGCGCGCGGGCAAGCGACTGACCACGCAAGAGGTCGCGGACAAGCTGCGTGCGACCGTGCCGGACGAAGGGCTCGACGCCGCGCATCCGGCTGGTGACGCGAATCGCGATCGAGTGCGCACCAACCACGTCGTGCGCGCGCGCACGGCGGGCCAAGAGCACTACCTCGCGGCGATGGAGCAGCACGACGTCGTGTTTGCCGTAGGTCCTGCGGGCACCGGCAAGACCTACCTCGCAGTCGCGCAGGCGGTCGAGGCGATGCGGCGCGGACTCGTGCGCCGGCTCGTGCTCGTTCGGCCTGCAGTCGAAGCGGGCGAGAAGCTCGGCTTCCTGCCCGGCGACTTCCAACAGAAGATCGATCCGTATCTGCGGCCGATGTACGACGCGTTGCAGGACCTGCTCGACCCGCGCACTCGCGTGCGTTGGCTCGAGAGCGAAGTCGTCGAGGTGTGCCCGCTCGCCTACATGCGCGGCCGCACGCTGAACCGCGCGTTCGTGATCCTCGACGAAGCGCAGAACACGACGGTCACGCAGATGCTGATGTTCTTGACGCGATTGGGCGAAGGCTCGCGCATGGTCATCACCGGCGACCCGTCGCAGGTCGACTTGCCGGGCAACGTGACCTCGGGCCTCGGCGACGCGGTGCGCAGGCTGCAGGGCGTCGACGGGATCGGATTTGTCCAACTCGGCTCCACGGACGTCGTGCGCCACGCGGTGGTGAGCCGAATCGTGAACGCCTACGACCAAGATCGCCGACAGGATGATCGGCAGCGTCGCGGCGGGCCCAGCGCATGAAGAAGAAGGCGCGCGCTGCGGTGGGGCGGGGCGTTGGGAAGCCTGGGAAGCCAACCAAGGCGCGCGCACGCAAGGCTGCGAAGCCTGCGGCGAATGCCCGCGTCGATCTCACGGTGACCGATCGCGGTCGCCCTCGCTCCGATCTCGCGCGGCTACGGCGCGTCGTGCGCGCTGCGCTTTCTGTGGGGCAGCGTCCATCGATGCCGGTGTCGCTGCTCTTGACCGACGATGCGGAGATCTCTGCGTTGCATGCGCAGTTTCTCGGCGATCCGACTCCGACCGACGTGATCTCGTTCGAGCTCGATGGCGCGGCAGAACTCGTCGTCAGCGTCGAGACGGCGAAGCGATGCGCAAAGGAGCGCGGCCATTCGATCGCCGATGAAGTCGCGCTCTACGTGACGCATGGAACGCTGCACGTGTGCGGCTTCGACGACATTCGCAAGCAAGACCGCGCGCGCATGCGGCAAGCAGAGCGCGAAGCGTTGTCTTCGATCGGCATCGACATCGACGACGTCGACGCGTGATGACGCATGCGATGCATCGCGCGCTGCGCATGCATCGTTGTGCGTAGCGACGCATGACGTTTTCGTTCGTGTAAGCACATTGCACGACGCAGCGCATGTGCGTTATGGTCCGCCGCTGTTCCGATGATCCGCGTCGAACATGCACTGCGTCGAGACGATGCGAAGCCTCTCGGCGAGAACGCCGAGCGCGTTGCCGCGTCGATCGACTCGAACGCGCGCGCCAGCGGCGATGCCGTTGCTTCGCGTGCTTCCGCAGTTCCGTCGCAGTCGATCGACGTAGAGGACGTGCTGCGTCGCTATCGCCGTCGCAAGAACCCGCGCTTGCGCGATCAACTCGTCGAAGAGTTGCATGCGACCGTCGACGCGATGGCGCGTCGGCTCTCGTCGCGCTTGCCGCCGAGCGTCGATCTCCATGACCTCGTGCACGCTGGCGTCTCGGGCCTGATGCAGGCGATCGAGAGCTACGACCCGCAGAAGTGCGACCAGTTCGCGGCGTTCGCCAAGATCCGCATTCGCGGCGCGATGCTCGACGAGTTGCGCAACATGGACTTCCTGCCGCGGCTCTACCGTCGTCGGCAGCGCGAGCGCGAGGCCGCGGTGCTTCAGCTCCGTGCCGAGCTCCAACGCGAGCCCAGCGATGCGGAGTTGGCGCAGGCGCTCGGTGTGTCGTTGGCGGACCTGCAACGCAACTACGCCAAGAAGGGCGAGCAGCACAACGTCTCGATGCAAGTTGGCGAGGACTCGGATCCGCGCGATGCGATGGACCAACTCGCGGACGACGCGTTGGAGGCCCCGTTTGAGCAGGCGTCGCGGCAGGAACTCGTCGCGAAGATCCAAGAGACCCTCGACCCCATCGAATGGAAGGTGCTCCAGATGCACTACCTCGAGGGCATGACGGGCCGCGACATCGCGCGGCGGTTGCGTCTTTCTGCGTCGCGCATCTGCCAGATCCACGGTCGCGTGCTCGACCGCCTCAAGACGCAGATGGTCGATCGCGACGACCTGCCAGAGCAACCGGCGGACGGCGCCGCGGACTGAGCGGTGCACTGAGCGGTGCACAGGCACCGTCCCCCTGCCGCGCATGGCGCGGTGAGCCCGCCCCTCGTAGCCTCCTTCCCCGCATGTCCGCTTCTGTCGAGCCAAGACCGTGCCCTTCGTCGGGCGCTGCGCAGTTTCACTACAAAGGCGCGGACCTGTTCTGTGAGGACGTCCGCATCGACGACCTCGCCGACCTCCACGGCACTCCGCTCTACGTCTACAGCGCGGGCTGTGTCCGCGAACGCTACGCCGAAGTGCGCGCCGCGTTCGGCGACGAGGCGCATGTCTGCTACGCGGTGAAGGCCAATTCCAACCTCGCGATCCTGCGTCTCTTGGGCTCGCTGGGCGCTGGGTTCGACCTCGTCAGCGGCGGCGAGTTGATGCGCATCCAGAAGGCGGGCATCGACGCGTCGCGCGCGGTGTTCGCGGGCGCGGCCAAGCAGCGTTGGGAAGTGGAGCTTGCCGCGAAGCTCGGCGTGCGCGCGTTCCAGGTGGAGTCGCCGCACGAGATCGACTTGATCGCCGCGGCGGGCAAGGCGTTGCAACGGCGGCTGCCGATCGCATTGCGCGTGAATCCCGCGGTGCCCGTCGACACGCATGCCTACATCGCCACGGCGAAGCGCGACAGCAAGTTCGGCATCGAGCTGGAGCGCGCGGGCGACGCGGTCCTTCGGATCGCGC
>CAIYFF010000217.1 GCA_903925435.1 uncultured Planctomycetota bacterium
GTCTGCACAGCGCCGCCAAACAACACCACGCGACGCCGATACGGGTCATAGGCCATCGCGTGCTCCTGGCGCGCGGACGGCGCGTGCGCGGGCGAGGCCTGCTGCCACGTCGAACCGTTCCACAGCCAGGTGTCCGAAAGCAACGCCTGCGCCGCGTCGATGCCGCCAAACAGCACGACCAGGCCATTCTGCGCGTCGAACGCGACCGCGTGCCCGTGGCGCGAAGTCGGCGCCGTCGCGGTCGGGCGGTAGTTCCACTGGTTGTTCGCAAACGTCCAGGTGTCGCCGAGCGCGTTGCCAAACGTGTCCTTGCCGCCAAACAGCAGCGTGTCGTTGCGCACGGAGTCGAACGCGAGCGTCGCCTCGCTGCGTTCTGTCGGGTTGAGGATCGAGATGCGCCGCGTCCACGTGCCGTTGCTGCTCGTGTAGGTCCCGGGCAGGAGGCCCGCGGCCTGCTCACCGCCGAACAGCACCATCGACCCGTCGGCGCGCACGGCGAGCGCGTGGCCTTCGAGGCCTTGCGGCGCATTGGTCTGCGGGGCCGGGTTGGCGGTGAAGGCGATCGTGCCTTGGGCGCGCAGCGCGGCGGTCGCACAGAGGCAGGCGGCCGCGGCGACGAGGGCCAACGCGGTCGGACGAGGGAGGTTTTCGGTGGTCAGCATGGGCGATCGGGGACGGGCGGACCCGTGCGGGTAAGAACACTTGCGCGCTGGATCTGTGACAGGAAATCGCGGCTCGCGGCGGATTGGGGCCCCTCGGTTGCGGTTGCGCGCGGTTGGGCTTGCGGCGCGGCGTGCGCGGTGGAGCTCGGAGGGTGGAGGCTCTGCGCTTCGGCGCGTGCGAAAGGACGCGGCGCCTGCGAAGGGGCGTCGGCGCGTTCGCGCGCGGCCACGCAACGGGGCCGCGGCGGCAGTGCGCGCGGATCGGGGCGCGGGCACCGCACGGGATGCGAAGCGACGCAGCGGGCGCGGACGGACGCCTCGAAAGATCGCGTTACCAAACGGGCATTCCGCGCACTGATCCCATGTGGATCCTTCTCGCCCGCACGACAGTTTGTTCCGGCAGGCGTTCGGCGACCCGCGCCACGCGGCGGGGCTGATACGCATCGCCCTCGGACGCGATCCCGCGCTTGCGGCCCTGCTGCCGCGCATCGCGTGGGATCGCCTGGAGCGCGTCGACGCGACCGTCGTCGATGCCGCAGATCGTCCTTTCCAAACGGACCTGCTCTTTGCCGCGCCGCTGCTCGGACCGGATGGCGCCGAGACCGTCGTCATGTTCCGTGCGATCCTCGAGCACAAGCGCAAGATGGATCGACAGACCGCATGGCAGTCGACGCGCTACCAGATCCGCACGATCGAGTGGCACCGTTCCCAGCCAGTAACGCAGGACTCGTGGCCAATCGTCATCACGATTGTCATCTACCACGGGGATGTGCCATGGACTGCGGCGCGGGAGCTGCGCGAGCTGTTCGAGGTTCCGGCATGGCTGCCGAAGAAGACGCAGAAGACGCTCCGCAACTTGCTGCCTTCGGGCCGCTATTTGCTCGAGGACCTTCGTTCGCAGCCCGACGAACCGTTCGACCGACGCAAGCTGACGGTGGTCGCGCACGTGGCGCTGGAGTTCTTGAAGCACCTGCCCCGCTGCGACCTCGACACACTCAGACTGCACCTGACGCGACTGCGCGAACACCTCGTCGAAATCTGGAACCTGCCCGACGGCAGGCCCTTCCTCGGTTCTCTGTTTTGGTATCTCATGGCGACCACCACTTCCCAGACTGAAGGCGTCCGCGAGACGATCCGCACCGTGCTTCCTGAACCTGTCAGCAACGAGATGCTCAACCCGCTGCAGAAACTGCTGCTGGAACGGGAGCTGGCTGGCGAAGCGAAGGGCAAGGCAGAGGGCGAAGCGAAGGGCAAGGCAGAGGGCGAGACTAAAGGGAAGGCGGAGACACTCATTCGCGTCCTCGAATTGCGCTTCGGATCAGTCCCCGCCGAACTCCGAAACCGCGCACAGCTAGCAACCCTCGAACAACTCGACCGATGGGTCGACCGTGCACTCGATGTCGCACGCGTCGAAGACGTCTTCGCAGACTGACCGAGTCTTCCATCACTTCCCAGACTGAAGGCGTCCGCGAGACGATCCGCACCGTGCTTCCTGAACCTGTCAGCAACGAGATGCTCAACCCGCTGCAGAAACTGCTGCTGGA
>CAIYFF010000218.1 GCA_903925435.1 uncultured Planctomycetota bacterium
ATCGGCATGACGATCGGCACGGGGTTGGCGTTGAGGCGCGCACGCATCGACTTCACAGCCTTGTCGAAGTCTGCGCCCGTGCGGTCGAGCTTGTTGACGAAAGCGACGCGCGGAACGTTGTAGCGGTTGGCCTGGCGCCACACCGTCTCGGACTGCGGCTGCACACCGGCAACGCCGCAGAACACGCCGACTGCGCCGTCGAGGACGCGCAGCGAGCGCTCGACCTCTGCCGTGAAGTCAACGTGGCCTGGGGTATCGATCAGGCTCATCGTGTGGCCGCGCCAGTGGCAGGTCGTTGCCGCCGACGTGATCGTGATGCCGCGCTTACGCTCTTCCTCCAGGTAGTCCATCGTGGCTGCGCCCTCGTGAACCTCACCGATCTTGTGGCTCTTGCCGGTGATGTAGAGGATGCGCTCGCTGAACGTGGTCTTGCCGGCGTCGATGTGCGCGATGACGCCGAAGTTGCGCAGCATGCGAATCTGCTGGACGTCCTTCGACTCCTTCTTCGACGCGGTGGAGTTGTCGGGTTGCGACATGATGAGTACCTGGAAGTGCGTAGTGACGGGGCTGCAGATGCCGCATCGGGGAAATGCGCGGCAGCCACGGGCCTGGGTTAAGGGGGAAGAACGGTAGCGGCCACCGGGGACGCGTCAATGGCCCCGCAATCCTGGGCGGGGTTCATTCCCCTGCCACGGCGCGGACCAAGCCACAGTCCAGATGCGCCGAGGACCAAGCCGATGGGCACGCGGATCGGCGTTCGCAAACCCGAAAACCAGGAACAACGCGTGACCACGGCACGATTCCCGCACCTCTTGCTCGCCGCTTGCCTCGGCTCCTTCCAGGCAGTTGCCCAGCATCCGACCGAACCGACGCCGGCCTCCGCGCCATCGCCTTTCGCGACGATGCAACTGCTCGAACAGGGCAACGCGCGCTTCCGCAGCGGCGAAGCCGCGGCGCCCAAGCTGGGCGCTGGCGCACGGCGCACCGCCGCGCGCGCCCAGAGCCCGAAAGCGATCGTGCTGTGCTGCTCCGACGCCGCAGCGCCGCCGGAGTTCGTGTTCGGCCAGGGCCTCGGGGAGCTGCTCGTGTTGCGCACCGCGGGCCATTGCTTGGATGCGGCCACCGTGGACGCGATCGAAGACGCCGCCAAGAACCTCGGGGCCACCACCCTGATCGTGCTCGGCCATGACGACTGCGGAGCGGCCTCGCTCGCAATCGCGCAGGCAACAAACCCGTCGACGGTCTCCGCTAGCTCGACGCTGCTTGAACACCTCGCGCGCATGGCTCCGTCCGTGCATCGAGTGACCGAACGCGCGCTCACGGCTAAGGAGACGCTGGAAGCGGTGGTCGAGGACCACGCGTCCGCGACCGCGGCCGAATGCCTGCGCCGCAGCGCCGAGCTGCAGCGCCTTGCCGCCATCGGCCGGTTCGAGGTGCGCCCGGCGCGCTACGTGCCCGCCACCGGCGAAGTGCGCTGGCTCGTTCCGCACGCGACGCCGATCCGCGAGGACGACGCGATGAAGGCGCACGAAGTCGTGCCGCCGACGATGGCTCCTCATGTTGCCCTGCGCGCGCTGCAAGCGGGCAACCGCCGCTTCGTCAGCGACGGCGCACCGCTCGGCGACCGTTCGGCAGCCCGTCGGGCGACCGCAGCAGAGCTGCAGCCGTTCGCCGTCGTGCTCGCGTGCAGCGACGCGCGCGTCGTGCCCGAACACCTCTTTGACTGTGGCCTCGGCGAGATCGCGGTCATCCGCACGCCAGAGGCGGCGCTGACCGACGCCGCGCTCGCGAGCGTCGAACTCGCGGTCGCGCACGGCGGCGCCCCGCTGCTGGTCGTGCTCGGCCACGCCAAGTGCACTTCGCTCGACAGCCCTGCTGCGGCCCAGCTTGCGGCAGCTGCCGCGACGCAAAAGAGCGCGTGGCTGCGCGGCCTCGAAGAGCAAGGCCGGTTCCTCGCGATCGCGGCGAGTTACGACCTGGAGAGCGGCGACGTGGAATGGCTGCCCGAAGCGAAGGCGCCGCACACAGCGGCCCACGACAAGCCCCGCAAGCAGGCGACGCAGAGTGGCGCGCATGACAAAACGCATGGCGCGACGCCGCAGCATGACGAACACGCGATGGCGGAGTCTCACGGCCACGGAGATGCCCACGGCGAAAGCGCAAAGGCCCCCACGGCGACAAGCCACGACGAGCACGCTGCGCATCCGACCCCTGCGGCAGAGACGCAGCACACAGATCACGGCCACGATCAACCGGCTCACGGCGCAGAATCGCACGCGGTCGATACGCACGGCGCCGCGCATGAGATCACGGCCAAGCACGACGACCACAACGCGCAAGATTCGCACGAGCAGCCGACGAGCCACGATGCGCACGCCGCACACGGCGATGCCCACGGCGAGGCCCACGGCGAAGCGACTGCGAGCCACAGCGAAGCAACGGGTCACGACACCGCGACTCCGCATGGCGATGCAACAGACCACGCGCACCACGCGGGCACGAGCCCCGTCCTGCTGCTCGGCATCGCCGCGATCGCATCGCTGACCATCGCGCTGCTGATCTCGCTGCGTTCGCGCGGCTGATCGCAATCGCGCTGCGTCGCCGCAGCGCATCGTCGTTCACTTCAAGAACTACTCGAACGCCGCGCGCCGCGCGGCGTCCTCGCTGTGGTCGAAGTAGAAGCGGCGGAAGTCTTCGAAGTCCTTCGCCACCTGCTCCTTCGTCTTCGTCGACATCTGCGCGATGTAGAGGTCGAGCGCGCCCTCGAAGTCGCTGCCGAGCAATCGCGGCTGGCGGCGGCGCAGCTCCGCCATCAGCTTGCTGTCCCACGTCACGATGCGCACTGGCATCGCGAGCGCGTCAGGCAAACCCGGCAGCGGGAACGCGAGCGCGCGGTATTGGTCGCAGATGCCGCCCGTCGCGTAGCTGCCCTCGAGCATGAAGTGCAGCTTCCGCTTCAGCAGGTAATCCGGGTAGAGCGGCCATGGCCGCTCGTGGCCGACCTTGCCGCGCGGCGGCACGGGCATGTGCGCGATGTAGGCATCGGTCAGGCCCGCGGCGCATTCCACTGCAACGGGCACTTCCGCGCGGTAGGCGAAGTTGGCGTGGCCGCCTGCAACACCGAGGCGCACTTCGAGCCCGTCGAACAACCGCTTCATCTCGTGGCCCGCGATGCGCGCGTATTCCGTCAGCGGCATCCCCGGCTGCACTTCGACGACGCTGATCGCTCGGTTGTCAGACACCGCGCCCGCGTAGTCCAACAAGTAGGGCGGATCGTTGCGGAACAGCATGCCCATCGTCGCCATGCCCATCGCGGCAACGCAAAAGGGCCGCGACTTCTGCAGCCAGAGATCCAACGCAATCAGCACAAGCGGCGTCACAGGCACCAAGAAGCGCCCGAACATGAAGTCGCCGCCAACCCACGCGACGAATGCGACGTAGGGCAACACAAACAGCGCAGTCGCAATGCCCGCTCGCGGACCGCTCCACGGATCGACCGCCGCAAACAGGCCCTTCCGTCGCAGCGGCAGCGCCACCAGCAACGCCGCCGCAGGCACGAGCGCAAAGCCGTAGCACACGAAGTAATCGACAACGTAGTTCCAACCTTGTTCGACGTGCGGATCGCCGCCGCTCTTGGCGAAGAACGTGTTGGGCACCCAGTAGCCGTAGTAGGCGTGTCGCCACAGCACGTAGGGCACGACGCAGCCGACGATCGGAATCGCATACGCGAGCACGATGCGCGGGCTCTTCGCCGACATCGCATCGAGCAACACCATCGCGCCAGCAGCAGCCACGAACAGCGCGCCGTCTGGTCGCGTCATCGCGGCAAACGCGCCGAGGAATCCGAGCAACCACAACTTCTTGCCGCAGCGCCGCTCGATCGCCAGCAACCACATCGCGACACCCAAAAACGTGAACAACGCCGTCTCCAAACCCGCGGGCGCAAGCGACGCCGCGGCATAGCTCGCGGCATAGGCAGGCGCTGCGATCGGCACGAACGCAGTTCCTCGACTGCTGCGCCATGCGGCGAAGCCGAGCAAGAACACGGTGGCCGCGTGCAGCAGGGCGCCCCAGAGGATCGACCACGTCTCCAGCAAGTCCCCCGTGAACCCAAGGGCGATGCCGACCGCGAGCCACATCGTCCACGTGAAGTTCGTGTAGCCCTCGACCGGCGCCTCCGTCGGATCGAGGTTGAACACGAGCCCGTTGCCGTCGACGAAGTTCTTCGCGTAGCGGAACGAGATGTAGGCGTCGTCGCACGTCCACCCCAGCGACCACGCGTGCGCGAACGCAACCGCAACAGCGAGAACGAGCACGGACCAGAACAAAGGCGCGCGGCGCATGTGCGTGCGGATCGTGCCGTCTACTGCAGCGCGGCGAAAGGGCGCGAACGCGCCCAACTGCTCAGTCCGCGATCTCGAAGTCGCACAGCAGCACGACGCGCGGCTCCGTCGACGTGTTCGTCACTTCGTGGATCTGCGAGCGGTCGAACATCACGACGCGCCCTTCTTCCCACTCCATCTTCTGGCCCGCGACGATCATCTCGCTGCCCTTCGGCACCTGGACGCCGAGGTGCAAACGCTGCAGCTTCGGCCCGTAGTTGTCGGAGTGCGGCAGGATGCGCGAGTTCGGCCCGACCAGCGAGAATCCCGCGTCGACGAGCCGCGGCAGCGACTTCAGCATCTTCACCGTCTCGGGGCAGCGAGCCTGGTTCTTCGGCAGGTCGATCGGCAGGTAGGGTTCGCAGTTGAAGAACAGCCCGAACACGCTCCACATGCCCGTGTAGCCATCCGACTGCGGCCAGGGGTAGAAGTCCTGCTTCAGGTCGAGCCCTTGCAGCTCCCGCCGCACGACGGGGAATGCGCGCTCGAGCGTCGGGATCACCAACTGGTTGAGGTCGTAGGCCATGGGGACGGGAGACTCTATCGGCCGCGGCGCCCTTCGGCCCGCACCGCGCGTGTCAGAAGTGGTTTCGCAGCAACTCGGCTAGCGCGAGGCCCGCGGAGAACACGCGACACGGCCTTCGGGCTTCGGCCTTCAGGCTTCGGTCTTCAGGCTTCGGGGCCGGCCGCAGCTGCCGGGGTGTCGGGAAACCACCTCCAGATCACCAGCGACCGGCGACGCCAAACCCGCCGCCTTCGTCCGGCTCCGGCAGCACAGCGCAACGCCGCGCGAGCGCGCGCACGTCGCCTTCGATCGGCCACCACTTGTGCACGTCGTCGGTCCGGTCGCGCGGATCGTCGACGAAGAACCCGAGCGCTTCCTCAGGCGCCGTCCGTTCTCCGAACTGCCACAGCACGCGCTCGTCTTCCCCGTCGCCGCACCATGCGCGCTGCAGCGAACCCGAGTGCGCAAACGCCCAACCGAAGCGGCCGCGCTCCGCGTCAATGCAGTACCAGCTTGCGCTGCCGAACTCGCGCGACAGCCGCTCCAGCGCCGACTCGACCGCGCTGAGCTCACCCTTCTGCCACGCGTCTTCGCCGATCGCGCACACGAACGCGCCGCGACATTCGGCGACAAAGAGCCCGTCCGCCGCGCGATCGAGACCGTCCTCCCAGTTGCACGGCTGCACCGTCCGCACGCCGAGGCAACGCGCGACGCTGCGCACATCCGAAGCCTGCACCGCGATCCACGCGATCGGCGCGCCGCGGCGCCGCGTCCGCTTCCGCGCGGGTTGCGCAACCACGGCTTCGGCCTGCGCCTTCTCTTCGTTGGCGCGATGCCGACGCATGATCTCGGACCAGCGCGACAGTCCAAACCACACGAACGCGAGCAATCCGCCGACGACGAGCGTCGCGAGAGTCCATCCGAGCCAGGGTTCCATCTCAGCGTTCCTCCTGCGCACCGTCGGCGACGAGCACCGCAAGCGGCGGCAGCCCCCACTTCGCGCGTTCGCTGTCCGTGGTCCGCGGATCGATCGCATGCATGCTGCCATCCGCGTTGCGGCACGTGCCGAACTTCTGCGGCTGCCCTGCGAGCACGCGCAACCGGTCGTAGCAACGGGCAGCGAGGGGCATCGCGTCCGCGTGCTTGCCCGCGGCGCCGAGCGCCAAGTCGTAGGCCGCCTGGACCACGTTCCCGTCATCCGAACGGAGCAGAACTCGCACCGCAGCGCACTTCGACTCCGGTGTCTGCACGCTGCCGTCTCGACACCGCGAAAGCGCGCGCTCGATCGCATCGGAGAGCGGCATCGTGCGCAACGCCACGACGAGTTGTTCGGCGATCGGATCCATCGTGGTGGCCATGCTGCCGAGGCGACACGCAGCGGTCCACACGCGCGCACGGCGAGATGCGCCATCAAGACCCTTTCGCCGGACCCGGGCTCCGGTGCATTCTTCTGCGCCACCTCGCCGCGAATGCGCGGCGCCGAAGATCCCGTGACGCTGCCAAGAACGACCTTCGTCCTCGCCATGCTGGCGCTGTTGCCTGCCGCGACCTGCGGCACCGGCGCATACCGCATGCCGCCTTCCGCCCAGGGAAAGCGGTCCGATGCGATCGCGATCCCCGCGGGCACGAAGCGGCTCGAAGTGCAGTTCCACGACGGGCTGTTTGCGATCGAACATGCCGACGATGCATCGTGCGACATCGAGACGAACCTGCAGGCCGACGACACCGCGACGCTCGCGGACTACGAGCAGGCTTCGGCTCCGGTGGTCGAACATCGAGCCCAAGACGGAGTGCTGACCATCCGCGTAGCGCTGCCGCCGGGCGCGCGCATGGATGCGGTGCGCAGCGCTTGGCGCGTGAAGGCGCCGCGCAACCTCGCGATCCACGTCGCCACGCGCTGCGGCGCGGTGGTGGCGCGCGGCTACCAAGGTGAACTGCTCGTCGAGGGCGGCAGCGGCGTCATCGAGGCAACGATGAACGGCGGCAGCGCTTCGCTGTCGACGACGTCGGGCAGCCTGATCCTTCGCGGCGACTACGCGCGCGCATCGGTGCGCAGCGCGATCGGCCGAATCGACCTGGCGCTGCCCCCGAGCCGCATCGAGCCCGTCGATGTGCGCGCGCGCAACGACAAGGGCGAAGTGTTCGTCGACGTCGGCAAGCAGCAATTGTTCGAACTGCGCTTCCTCGGCGAACCGCACCTGGTGCGCTGCGATCCCGAAGTGCGCAACGCATGGATCGGGACGGAGACCGTGGACGGCACAGCGTGGTCGCGCGGTCGGCTCGGCGACTTGACGAGCCCCGCCACCGGCGCGCTGTGGGTCGAGTCGCAGTCGCCGGTCTACGTGCGGCAGTTGCCCGACAATCCGTTCTGCTCGCCCGACGCCGCGAAGTGATCGCCGCGCGCGGCGCGCGATCACTTCTGCAGCAGCGGCCGCAGCGCAGCGGCGAGCTTGCGCGCGATCCCGAGTGCTGCGTCGTTGTCGGTGACCTCGACGAGCTCCAGTCCTGCGTCGCGCTCCGATCGAAGCACGGCAAGGAATGGCTCCGATAGTCCGTTGTCCGCGAGCAACACGAGCTTCGCGCCGATCTCGGCGCAGCCTGACTTCGCCTCCGCGATCGTCTGACGCAGCGCATCGGGTGACGAACGCGGCGCTCCGCTGCGATCGTGCGCATCCTCGTCGCGCGGCACGCCGAGCACGACGACCGCTGGCGCGAAGCCGCGGAAGAACCGCGAGAACATGCCCCACTGCTGCGCCGCGAATCCGTCTTCCGTCGGCAGCGTGACCACTTCGACCGCGGGGCGCTTTGGGTCTTCGCCGCGCAACTCGCCAGCAAGCATCGACTCGACGTGGTCGCTCGGCGCGGCGCCGCGACGCCACAGCAATTGGCCGCCGAGCAAGAACACGCGCGACTGGCCTTGCTCCAGCGCGGACTTCGTGTGGATCGAGCTCGGTCCACGCACGCGCTGCGCGAGCGTTTCCACAACGGTCTCGCGCGCAGACTCGCCGAACACCGCATCGAGTTCGGGCGTCGCGGGGAATCGACTGCGAATCCCATCCACGACGATGCCGGACCAGAGTGCAGTGGCGACAAGGCCGACCGCGACGAGGCACAGCGCTTTCGTCCTCTGCGCCGACGCGAACACGAACGCGAGCGCGAGCGGAATCCCCAGCAGCGATGCAGACTGTTCTTGGAACGCGTCCGGCTGTGTCAGTGGCAGCAAGCACGGCGCAACCGCGAGGCAGAACGCGAACGACGCAGACACGAGACCAGCGCCGGCGAGCAACGCGCGCACTGGCCCGCGACGCATGGCCGCGGCGAGTGCGCCCAGCGCTGCGCCGACAGCGAGCCCGAGCCACCTGGGCGACATCTCGTTCGCGCGCGGAACGGGCAACACGTGCAGCGTGCGGATCGCAACGGAGCCGCCGCGCGCGATCAGCGCGAGGCTGCCGTGGTCGTCCTGCGCAGCAACGTCGGGCAGCGGCTTGTAGGCAACGCTGCCGGACAACGTGCGCCCGCGCGCCTTCACCTGCACGCTCGCGGGCAACCCAGCGCCGATGCGCGCGCCGCCGGGCTCGCCCAACAATGCAGCGGTCGGCAACCGCCACGGCGCGCCGTCTTGCTTCGTCGAGAGTCGCAGCGACACGAAACGCCCGTGCGCGGGCAACGACACACCCTGCAGCGGTCGCGGTTCGACGCGACGCAGCACGAAGTCGAGCTCTGCTCCTTCGCTGAGTTCGACGTCCGCCATCAAGTCGAAGTCCTCGCGCAGCATCGGCAACTCGAGCCACGACGACTCCGTCACGAAGAACGGATCCCCGGCGCTGCGGGTCATGCGGAACGGCTCGACGTGAATGCCGACTTCGCCAAGCAGCGGCTCGGGCCTGCGGCATCCCAACGCGAGATGACCGGAGAGGAATCCGGCGCACGAGAGGATCACGAAGGCTGCGATGTCGGAGCGGCGCATGACGATGGGCGCGGGATGCTACTGCCGACGCGTGCGAGCAGCGATGCAGCGGTGCGACGATGCGCGCTCGCCGCTAGTCTGCGTCGCGTGGCCCACCAAGAGATCATCGCCGAACTGGCAGCGCTCCCGCACACGCTCGCTCCGCGCGCACGCATCGTCGTGCGCGATGGATTGATCGAGTCGGTCGACACCCATGCCGCGTCGGCGGACGCGCGTTTCGTCCCCGGCACTCTGATGCCAGGGTTCGTCGATCTGCAGGTCAACGGCGGCGGCGGCGCAAGCTGTCAGGAAGCGACTGAGGCAGCGCTCGTCGCGTGCGCGCGCGCATGCGAAGCAGGCGGAGCCGCCGCGTTCTTGCCGACGGTGATCACCACGCCATGGAAGGACCTGCTCGCGCAGGTGGAAGCCATCGCGCGCTGGATCGAGTCGCGGCCCCGCGATGGCGCACAACCGCTCGGCATCCACGTCGAAGGGCCGTTCCTCGAGGTCGCGGGCGCGCACGACGCGGCTTCGATCTGCGATCCGACCGAGGAGCGCGTGAAGCAACTGCTCGCCGCGGGCCGCGGCGCCATTCGCTTGCTCACGCTCGCGAGCAGCAAGCCCGGCGCGGCGCGCGCCGTCGCGCAACTGCGCGCGGCGGGCGTGGCGGTCGCGCTGGGCCACGTGTCGGACACCAAGGGCTTCGCCGAATGCGTCGAAGCGGGCGCTTCGATGGCGACACACCTGTTCAATGCGATGGGCGCGATCCACCACCGCAACCCAGGCATCGCCGGGCTCACGCTCGACGAAGCGCGCCTCTCGTGCGGCCTGATCATCGACGGCGTTCACGTGCACCCTGCAATGCTGCGCAACGCGATGGCGATCCTCGGGATGGACCGAGCCGTGCTCGTCACCGATGCGACGGCAGCGATGGGCATGCCGGACGGCGAGTTCACGCTGGCGCAGGCGCGCGTCACGTCGAAAGCAGGCGTCGTGCGCGACGAGAAGGGCAGCCTCGCGGGCTCGGCGCTGACGATGTCGATGGCGGCGAAGAACTTGCTCGCGATGGTGCCGCAAGCGTCGCCGTTCACGCTCGCGCGCATCGCAAGCGCCAACCCCGCAGCGCTGATCGCAGCGCGCGGCTACGGCGCGATCCAAAAGGGCAACGTCGCGCGCTTCACCGTGCTTGCCGCCGACGGCAGCTGTTCGTCGCTGCGCTTCTAGCGCGAGCTCCGGCGCTTCAGCGCGCGACTTCGGACCGGGCGCGCGGAACGATCCCGCCAGTCAGCCGTTCGATCTCTTCGCCGAGCTTCGACGTCGCCGCGTCGAAATCCGAATCGACGTCGATGCGACGCTCGCGCAAGAAGAGGTCATGCGCCGCGCGCAAGCATTGCGGCTCCATGCACGGACCTTGTGCGTGCACGAGGCGACGCAGCATGAGGTCCGAGAACGTCGATGCAGCAAGGACGCGCATCGCATGCATGGCCTCGACGCGCAAAAACGGCCGGTGCGGACAAATCGGCTGCAGCGCGCCCGCTGTGCCGTTCGCCATCGCGCGGATCGCAGAAGCTTCGCTGCCGTGCCGCCACCACAGCGGATCGAGCGGCTCACGCGCGCCGCCGCCACCGGGCAGAGGCTCGGTTCGCGTGCGCGAATCGCGGCCGTCGATGCCAAAGACTTGCGCCACCACGCGCTCGGCAAACGCGCGATGCGTGGTCAGTTTGCCGCCGACCGCGGTGTGCAGCGCGCCGCCGCGCGACGCTTCTTGCACAAGGAATGCCTCGCGGTTGATCGCGCCCGCAGGCCCCTTCTGCGCTGGCAACGAACGCCACCCGCAATACGCAAAGCGCACGTCGCGCATCGTCGGCGCTGGATCGAGCATGTGCGCCAACGCATCGAGGAGGTAGCGCACGTCGTCCTGGGGCGGCGTCGGCTCCTCTTCGGTCGCGTCTTCGTAGACGTCGGTCGTTCCCGTCAACGTGCCGTCCTGGTGCGGAACGACGAACTGAATGCGCTTGTCGGGCAAGAACGCAGCGAGCGACGTCTCGCCCTTGCGCGCATCGAGAATCAGGTGCGTGCCGCGGCTCGTGCGCACGAGGTCCGCACTGTCGAGGCCCAGCAATCGACGCACGGCGTCGGCGCGCGGCCCTGCAGCATTGACGACGTGCGTTGCATGCACCGCGACTTCTGCGCCCGTGAACGCATCGAGCAATCGCAGCGCGCCGTTCGCGTTGGCCCCCAGCAACTCGCAACCATTGGCCACCACCGCGCCCGCGGCATGCGCGGCGCGCACGTTGGCGAGCGTCAAGCGAGCATCGCTCGTCGCGGCGTCGTAGTACTGCACCGCGCCACGCAGGCCGTTGGTGCGCAGGCCGGGGAACGCGGCGATCGCTTCGCGCGCCGACATGCGGCGCGGGCTCGGCATCGTGCTGCGGCCAGCAAGCCACGAGTAGGCATGCACGCCGATCCACGACAACAGTCGCGAGCCGCCGCTGTCGGGGAAGAACGGCAGCAACACCGGCAACGGACGCACGAGATGAGGGGCGAGCCGCAGCAGGCGCTCGCGCTCGTGCAGAGCCTCCTTCACCAGCGCGATGTTGCCCTGCTGCAAGTAGCGCAGGCCGCCGTGCACAAGCCGTGAACTGCGCGAACTCGTGCCAACCGCAAAGTCCGTCTTCTCGACGAGCAGCGTCGCGATGCGACGGCATGCGGCCTCGCGCGCGATCGCAGCGCCTTGGATGCCGCCGCCGATGATGACGAGGTCAAATCGCTTGCCGTCGAGTTGGCGAGGGTCGGTGCGCACGGGAAGAGTCGATGGGAACGGCTGCTTGGCCCGTTCAGCGGAGCCTCTGCTGCAGCTTCTTCCACTTGGATCGGCGTCCAGCCTGCTCCAACTCCAGCCCGGTCACGGCATCGCCGTCCTTGGCAAAACGGATCGTCGCCTGAACCTGGCGGTAGAAGAACTCGGTCGGCGACCGCGGCAGGATGCGCAGCGCCGGCTGCCCGGTGATCTGCGCGCTCAGCACATTGCCTTCGCGGGTGACCGCGACCGCGATGCCCGGCTGCAATTCATAGATGCCGCAGAGCAGCTCGAGCTGGTCGTCGGCAATCGCGATCGGCTTCTCGAACTTCAGCGGTTTGACGTCTGCGCCGCACAACCGCTGCAGGATCAACTCGGCGACCGAATCGACGACTGCGGTCGCAGTGTTGGCGAGAACGCAAACGGCGCGGCGCTCCTCGGTGCGCACGAGCAACATCGAATGGAAGCCGCCCGTTTCGCCGTTGTGCCAACGCGTGACTTGGTCCTTCGCAATGTGCCAGCCGAGGCCGATCCCCAGGCCGCCCGGAATGTCGCGCTGCTTCTCGCGCGCCATCGCCAGCGACGACGCCGAGTGCACTGCGGCGAGCGGCGTCCACTGCGAGCGCGCGAACTTCAGCATGTCCGTCATCGACGAACGGATGCCACCAGCAGGCTCGAATGCCGCGAGGTTCCACGGCTTCATCGGCGCGAGGCTCGCATCGCTGCCGCTCGCGAGCATCGCCGCCGTCGCATCCGGCAGGCG
>CAIYFF010000219.1 GCA_903925435.1 uncultured Planctomycetota bacterium
ATGTCGATGGCGCTCGGCGCGTTCCTCGCCGGCATCTTGCTCGCGGACTCCGACTTCCACGGCCACGCGATGGCCGAGGTGGAGCCATTCCGCGACGCGCTCGCGAGCTTGTTCTTCGTCTCGATCGGCATGCTGTTCGATGGCTCGGCGATCGTCGCGTCGCCGTGGCTCGTGCTCGCGTCGCTGTTCGCGGTCGTGGTCGGCAAGGCCGCGGTCGTCGCGGTTGCGGCGAAGGCGCTCGGTCAGCCTGCGTGGATCCGCATCCGATCGGGATTGCTGCTCGCGCAGATCGGCGAGTTCTCGTTCGTGCTCGCGCAAGTCGGCGGCGGCACAGGCGTGTTGCCCGCGCAGGCCTACAAGGTGTTCCTCGTCGTCGCGGTGCTTTCGATCGCGAGCACGCCGCTGCTGCACCAGTTGGGACGCTGGATCGTGACGCGCCGGCGCGGCGGCGATCACGCGCAGGTCAAGGCCGACGATTCGCGCACGGACCACGCGATCGTCGTCGGTTATGGCCCCACCGGCCGCACGTTGGTGCACACGCTGCAGAGCCTCGGCTTGCCCGTCGTCGCGGTCGAGATGAACGCCAACACCGTGCGTGCGGAACGCAGCAAGGGCGTGCCGATCGAGTTCGGCGATGCGACGCGCGCCTCGACGCTGAAGGCGCTCGGCCTCGCGCAAGCGCGCATGCTCGTCCTGGCGGTCAACGACGTGGAAGCAGCAAAGCGCATCGCCCAGATTGCGCGGGACATCGCGCCGCATGTGCACGTGCTCGCGCGCGCGGTCTACATCGGCGAGGTCGAGCCGCTCTTGCGCGCAGGCGCGAAGGAAGTGGTGCCGCAAGAACTGGAAGCGTCCGTCGAGATCCTCGCTCGCACGTTGCTTCGCTTCCTCGTCACATCAGACGAGATCGGCCGTCAGATCGCGCAAGTGCGCGCCGAAGCTGGAGCGATCAACAAGCTCGCGGGTGTTGCGCGCGCCGAGGCCGCGGGCATCGCCGACCTGATCCCTGGGCTTGGCGTTGGCATCCATCGCGTCGGAACCGGCGCGTGCGTGATCGGCAAGAAGCTGTCGGAGGTCGGGTTCCGCAACCGCACTGGATGCACGATCGTCGCCGTGCGACGCGGCCATGAGAACTTGCCGTCCGTCTCGCCGGACACCGCGCTGCAAGCCAACGACGCAGTGGTGGTGATCGGTCCGAAGGAGCAGTTGCCGCTCGCGGACGCCATGTTCGTCGCGCCATGCCATGTGACGGACAACCTCGCGATGGCGGCGTCCGGCAGTTCGCACGGCGAAGCGCACCACGAGAAGCTGTAGCCGCGAGCCCGTAGGCTTGTGGGGGTGAAGCTCGACTACACCAAGCTCTCCGTCGCCTGCGTCCTGCTCAGCCTGCCGTTGTCGTGGCTTGTGTTGCAGCGCGACATGGGCACGAAGGCCGTGCCGACCGTTCGCATCGCGTCGTTCAACGCTGCGATGAATCGCGCCGAACCCAATGCAATGCTCGCGGAGTTGCGCGCGGGCAGCGACCAGGCGCGCAAGATCGCAGAAGTGGTGCAGCGCGCGGACATCGACGTGCTGCTGCTGTGCGAGCTCGACCGCGATGACGGCGAAGAGGCCGCGCGAGTGTTTGCGAAGGACTACCTCGCGGTGTCGCAGAACGGGCAGAAGCCGATCGACTTCGCGCATGTGTTCTTCGCCGCGTCCAACACGGGAGAACCGAGCGGTCGCGATCTCGACCACGACGGCAAGTCGGATGGTCCTGGCGACGCGTATGGCTACGGCAAGTTCCGCGGGCAATACGCGATGGCGCTGTTGTCCCGGCATCCGATCCGCAGCGACGCGGCCCGCACCTTCCGCATGCTGCCGTGGAGCGCGATGCCACAAGCCACGCGTCCAGCGGGCTATTGGTCCGACGAAGAGTGGAATGCGCTGCGGCTGTCGTCGAAGAGCCACTGGGACGTGCCGGTGCGCATCGCAGGCCGCGACGTGCACATGCTGTGCAGCCATCCGACGCCGCCCGCGTTCGATGGCGCCGAGGATCGCAATGGTTGCCGCAACCACGACGAGATCCGCTTCTGGGTCGACTACCTGACGCCGGATCGCGCGCAGTGGATCGTCGATGACCAAGGCGCGCGCGGCGGACTCGCAGCGGACGCGCACTTCGTCGTGCTCGGCGATCTCAATTGCGATCCGGTCGATGGCGACAGCAAGCGCGATGCGTTGCTGCAGTTGCTCGCGCATCCGCGCGTGTTCGATCCCGCGCCGAAGAGCACTGGCGGCAAGCAAGCGAGCCTCGAGCAGTGGGCGCTCAACGCGGAGCACAAGGGCGATGCCGCATGCGACACCGCGGACTTCGAGGACGAAGCGCCGAAGGCGGACGCGCCTGGGACCGGTGGGCCAGGCAATCTCCGCGTCGACTACGCGCTGCCGTCGCGTTCGCTGTTCTTCGCGGCGTCCGCGGTGTACTGGCCGACGCAACGCGAAGCCGGTGGCGCAATCGTCGGCGCCAGCGACCACAGGCTCGTCTTTGTCGACGTGGGCTTCGCTCCAGCGAAGTGACGTTGCGGCGCGCGCGTGTGCACACGCGATGCGGAGGGGCTGGGCAATGAGCGCATGTTGACCACGATGGTCTTCATGCATGCCCCCGCACGCGAAGCCGATTTCCCATCCAGCCCATGGACGGGTTTCTTCCAGGTGTCAGGTCGAAGGATCCCCGAGGACCTCGAGCTGACGTTTGACGGCGGCGTCATTCGTGGATCCGGTTGGGATCGTCACGGCGACTTCGGGATCAAGGGTTGCTACGACCTCGAATCGCGCGAAGTGCGCTGGACCAAGAAGTACGCGACGGGCCGCAAGGTGCTCTACCGCGGGTTCCGCGAAGGCCGCGGCATCTGGGGCACGTGGCGCGAGGACGCGCAGAAGCACGCAGGGTTCCTCGTCTGGCCGATCTGACGACAGCGCGCGATGTGTCGCGCGCCGAGCGTCAGCTGCCCGTCAGCTTCTTGAGCAACGCGCGCGCATCCGCGACGGCGTTGTCGCCTTGGAAGCCGTAGTGCGCGTTCTTGCCGGGCCACCAGTGGCGCTCGGGCTTCTGCGGAGCAGCGGCGATGGCGCGCTGCAGCCACACGATCGCGGCGGCGCGATCCTCGGCGTTGCCGGTGCGCGCGAGTGCGCGGCCGACGCCGGCGTAGACCGTCGCGAGCTCCGCTTCGACGAGCGGCGGGAACGGCTCGATCGCTTCGCGTTCGCGGATCGCAGCGGCTGCGTTGCGCGCGACCTCTGGCGACGGTGGCTCGTCTTCGAGGCGCAAGAACTCGTCTCGCCGCGACTCAAACCACGTGCCTGCGCGACTGAGCGGCGTGCCCTTGCGCGAAAACGTCGCGGCCTCGCCGCGCTCCGCGTCCGCAACGTGCATCGCGGCGATCGCAGCCGGGGTCGCGGGGAGGTTCAGCGTGACGCGCGCCTTGTCGCCTTCGAGCCACACCTTGCTCCACGACGCCGAGCCATCCGCGTCGAAGGCTGCGACTTCGATCGCCCACGGAGCGTCGGCCGTTGGCTTGTTGCCCTTGGCCTCGAGCTCGATCTGGTGCTTGCCCTTGCCTGCTGCGTCCGCATCGACCGCGCGACTCGCCGTTGCGATGCGCTCCGCGTTGCCGCCGAGAGCTCCAGCCAAGAACGTCGTCACGACGCGCTGGTATTCGCCGTCGTGCGTCAGCAACGAGTGCGGCGGCGACGAGGTCGCAGGCAGCGCGAGCAGTTGCTTGTCGCCCTTCATGTCAAACCACGCGCGCAGCGTCGACACGCGCGTTTCTTGCGGCGACTCCGCGCCGAGGATCCACAGCGACGGCATCGAGAGCTGGGATGCGTTCTCGCCAGGATCCGTGCTGTCGGGCAGCGTCGAGAACTCGGTGAAGCCCGTGCCGATCGTCGACACCATGTCGCCGCGCTTCCTTGCGCGTTCGGCGATGAAGTCGCGCATCGACGGCGTCTCGTCGAGCACGATGGCCTGGCATGCGCGATCCAGTCGCGCGGCACGCAGCGCCGCCGAGCTGCCGAGACCGATGCCATAGAACGCGAGCTTGTTGGCATCGACGCCGCGTTGTGCGCAGAGCCAGTCGAGCACGAACTTGGTGTCGAGGAACATGCCGCGCAGCGACGGCTCGCCCGTGCTCTTGCCAAAACCGCGGTAGTCAAACGCGCAGACGTGGAATCCCGCGTTGGCGAGGAAGGTGATGTACGGATGCAGCGTGCTGACGTTGCCCGTGCGGTCGTGAAGCAGCACGACGGTGCGGCCGCTGGCCTGCGGCGAACGCACGAGGTAGCCGTAGAGCGTCGCGTCGCCGACGGGGACTTCGAACGCCTCGGCATCGAGGCCGAGTTCTGCGGGTTCGACGAAGGTCTCTTTGGTGGGCTGCAGCACGACGCGGCTGAGGTCGTCGTGGGCGGTGCTGCACGAAGCAGCGGAGAACAGAGCGGCCGCAATCGAGGCGGCGCGAAGGATGCGCATGGGGGCGGGACGATACGGAAGCAGCGTCCGCCGCGCGATCACGCGAGGTCGATCGCTGCTGCGAGCAGGTCGCCTTCGCTGCCGCGCGACGACGGCACGCCAAACGGCAGGAAGCACGCGTCTTCGGTTTCGACCGCGACTTCGATGCGGCCTGAGTCGACCAACGTCACCGTCGCTGCCGAACCACCGTGTTGGAGATCGACGCCCGCGAGCCCGCCTGCGTCACCATTCGCTTCGACGACGACGTGCGCGGACAGGCGGCGTTCGAGCCAGCGGCCGAGCATGGTCGCCGCAGCCACAGCAGCGTCGCCATGGCGCACGACCGCTGCGGTGTGGAGGTTTGGCTGGTAGCGGATGCGCTCAAACACTTCCGCAAGCGCGCGGCGCCAGGGCCGCAGACGCATCCATTCAAGGTCGACGACCTGCATGCCGCGATGCCGTCGCGTGTCGATCGCATCGAGGTCGCTTGCGGGCAGCGTGAAGCGCGAAGAGTCGAGGATCGACAGGTCCGCCATCGACGCGAGTGCGTCGAATCGGCGCACATCCTCGGGCCACGGGCACGCCCAGTAGAGGCGCGTCGGGATGTCGTGGATCAGCAGTGGGCGCACGAGTCCGGCGACGCGGGCGAACGCGCCTTCGGGCACCGTGAGCTCGATCTGCTCCAACACGAGATCGCGCGTCGGGCCAAAGAGGCGTGCGGCGCCGTGCACTTCGGTTGCGATCGAGCCGTTGCCGGGCCCCACGACGACGAGGAACGCGCGGCACGGCAAGCGCGCTGAAAGCGACTCGAGCAACGCGCGCATCGCTTGCTCGCGATCCACGGTGACGACCGCGATGAGGTTGGTGGTCAGCGCGCGGCTGACCGAGTTGTCCTCGTCGCCTTGGCAGCACTCGCGCCAGATCTTGCGCAGCGCGTCAGGGATCGCGTTGGGCGCTACGACGTGCCGCGGTGTTACCAGCGCGGTCACGGCTGCCTCCACGTGCGGCCTTCGCCGAGCAGGCGCGCGCTGCCTTCGGGGCCCCACGTTCCGGCTGCATAGGGCTCGGGCTTGCGGCCGCCCTTGTTCCAGCCTGTGACGATCGAGTCGACGATGCGCCACGCCTCTTCGACTTCGTCGCGACGCGCGAACAGCGTGCCGTCCCCGAGCATCGCGTCGAGCAAGAGGCGTTCGTATGCATCCGCCGATTCGCCACCGAACGCGGCGCCGTAGCGGAAGTCCATGCGCACGTCGCGCACGCGAATGTCGGGGCCCGGCACCTTGCTGCCAAAGCGCAGCGACACGCCTTCGTCCGGTTGGATGCGCAACAGCAGCACGTTGGGCTGCACGCTGCCGCGGTCAAACAGCGTGAGCGGCGGTCGCTTGAAGTGGATCGCGACTTCGGTGACGCGACGCGGCAAGCGCTTGCCGGAGCGAAGGAAGAACGGCGTGCCGGCCCAGCGCCAGTTGTTCACTTGCAGACGCACCGCAGCGAACGTCTCGGTGCTGGAGTCCGCGGCGACGCCTTCTTCTTCGAGGTAGCCGTTCACGTCCTCGCCACCGAACGAAGCTGCTGCGTATTGGCCGCGCACCGTTGCAGCCGCGACTTCGTGTGGCGCAAACGAGCGGATGGCCTTGAGCACCTTCACCTTCTCGTCGCGCACCGAGTTGGCGGTGAGCGCGATCGGCGGCTCCATCGCGACGAGCGTCAGAACCTGCAGCAGGTGGTTCTGGATCATGTCGCGGATGATCCCGCTCTCTTCGAAGTAGCCGCCGCGCGAGCCGACGCCGATCGACTCCGCGACCGTGATCTGCACGTGGTCGACGTACTTTTCGTTCCACAGCGGCTCGAAGATCCCGTTCGCGAAACGCAGCGCGAGGATGTTCTGGACCGTCTCCTTGCCGAGGTAGTGGTCGATGCGGAACACCTGGCCTTCGTAGAACGCGGCGCGGATCTGCTCATTGAGCGATTGCGCGGTCGCGAGATCGTGGCCGAACGGCTTCTCGACGATGACCCGCGCGAAGCGGTTGTTGTCGAGGTCGTCGCGCGAGAGGCCGGCGCTCGCGAGGTTCTGCAGGATCTGCGAATACGCGCTCGGCGGCGTCGCGAGATAGAAGATGCGGTTGCCCTTCGTTCCGCGTTCTTTGTCGAGCTG
>CAIYFF010000220.1 GCA_903925435.1 uncultured Planctomycetota bacterium
AGGTCGGCTCAGCGTGGAGTTCATCGATCCCGAGATGCCGGAGCAGGCGGTGCGCGAACTTGCCGCCGCGCTGCAGGCTGCTGCGGATGGCATGCCGTCGCTGGAGAATGAGCGGGGCCGTGGGCTGTTCTTGATCTCGATCTACATGGAAGAGGTCCGCGTCGAGTTGGCGCCGGGCGGCGGCCTTCGTTTGCTGGGCAAGCTGTCGCCGAGTTGATTTGGTGCGCGCGTTCGCCCGCTTCCTCGGTTGGTTTGCGTCCGCTCCGACCTTCGTCCGGTGGGGCTGTGTCGCGCTGGAAATGGCGATCTTGTGGTGGGCGTCCTCGGGCCCCATCGGCGGCGCGCATGCATCGTGGCTGCGCGCATTCGTCCACAACCTGGCGCATGTCTTGGCCTACGCGGCGATGGGCGCGATGGCGGCGCTCGCATGCTCTGGCGCCCGCGAGTTGCGTGCGAGCGAACGCGCGACGGCGGTCGCGATCGCAGCGGCCTACGGCGTGATCGACGAACTCCATCAACGCTTCGTGCCAGGACGTGCCTCGGCGTTGTCGGACGTCGGGTCGGATCTGTTCGGCGCCGTGTTCGGCGTGATGCTCGTGCATGCATTGCGCAGCTCCGAACGTGGCGCGTGGCGGCTTGCAGCCCTCGGACTCTGCGCTGGCATCGCGTGCGCCGTGCTCGGCACGTTCACTGCTTGGTGATTCGCGGCGGCCGGGTGTGTCTTGCCGATCGGACACGACGCGTCGCAGTCTGAGTCGCGCCACGTCGGCGCGGGCCTGCGTCGCAACGGCAGTTTGCTGCATGTCGCTCGATGCAGCATGGTGCATGTCTCGAAGATCGTTCTGGCCCTGTTGGGACTCGCAGCTCTGGCGCCCGCGCAGTTCCGCATCGAAGGGAGTCTTGGGCGCCACATCCAAGTAGGTCTGCAGTTGGGCGCGCAGTGCGCGCCGCCGGTCTGCGCCCCGCGCGACCGCGACCGCGACTGCGACGACCGCCGCTCGCGCAGGGGACGTTGGGAGACGGTTTGCGAGCAGGTCTGGATCGACGGCTACTGGCACGAGGAGCACGTGCCCGCTCGCTACGGCTGGATCTGCGATCCGTGTGGCCACCGCCACTGGGGCATCGTGGAAGAGGCGCACTGCCACCGGGTTTATGTGCCCGGCCACTACGAGACGAGGCAGCGGCGAGTCTGGGTGCGCTGCTGAGCGGCAGAGGGAATTGGGAAACACACGACGCGGGCGCCCGATGTGGCGCCCGCAGTCGTTCGTGGCGCGCCTGATCCGCCGCCGGTATGGAAAGGCGCATGACCGATCGCGGCGACCGCTTCGACCACCCGCTCCTTGAACGCTACGCCAGCAAGGAGATGGCGGGCCTGTTCTCTCCGCGCATGCGCCATGGCACTTGGCGCGACCTCTGGATCGCGCTCGCGCAAGCGGAGCACGAACTCGGCTTCCCGGTCGCCAAGGAGCAGGTCGACGAATTGCGCCAACACCGCGACACGTTCGACTGGCAGCGCGTGGCCGAGTTGGAGAAGGAACTGCGCCACGACGTGATGGCGCACGTCCATCACTATGGCGAGCTCGCGAAGAAGGCGAAGCCGATCATCCACCTCGGCGCCACCAGCTGCTTCGTCACCGACAACGCGGACCTGATCGTCTACCGCAAGGCGCTCGCTCTGCTCGAACGTCGTCTCTGCGCCGTGATCGCCGCGCTGGCGGACTTCGCAGCTCGCTATCGCGCGCTGCCGTGCCTTGGCTACACGCACTTCCAAGTGGCGCAGCCGGTCACGGTCGGCAAGCGCGCATGCCTGTGGGCGCAGGACTTCTTGCTCGATCTCGACGAGGTTCGTCGGATCATCGCGTGGCTGCCGTTCCGCGGCGTGAAGGGCACGACGGGCACGCAGGCGACGTTCTTGGCGCTCGCCGATGGCGATCACCAAAAGGTCGAAGAACTCGACCGTCGCGTGACCGAGGCGATGGGCTTCTCGCGCTCGATCGCGGTCAGTGGCCAGACCTACACGCGCAAGCTCGACTGGACGATCCACCAAGCGTTGTCCGGCGTCGCGCAATCGGCGAGCAAGTTCGCGACGGACCTGCGCTTGTTGTCGCACGAAGGCGAGATCGAGGAGCCGAGCGAGTCGAAGCAGATCGGCAGCTCCGCGATGGCCTACAAGAAGAACCCGATGCGCAGCGAGCGCGTCTGCTCGCTCGCTCGCTACGTGATCGAAGCGGCCAACACGAGCGCGCACACCGCGAGCACGCAGTGGCTCGAGCGCACGCTCGACGACTCGGCGATCCGCCGCATCGCGCTGCCGGAGAGCTTCCTCTGCGTCGATGCCGTGCTGTCGCTCGTTCACAACGTGAGCCAAGGCCTCGTCGTCTATCCCAAGGTGATCGAGAAGAAGCTGCGCGAGCAGCTGCCGTTCCTCGCGACCGAGGAGATCTTGATGGCTGGCGTGCGCAACGGCGGCGATCGCCAAGACCTGCACGAACGCATTCGCGTGCACAGCCGCGCCGCCGCGCACGCCGTGAAGGCGGAGGGCCGCGACAACCCGCTGATGGAGCTCGTGGCGGCGGACCCTGCGTTTTCAGTGATCCGCTCGCAGTTGCCGAGCTTGATGGACCCCGCGCGGTTCATCGGACGCTCGCCGGAGCAGGTCGATTCGTTCGTCAAGAACGAGGTCGAGCCGCGGCTCCGCGGCGCGTCTCTTGTGGCTGGCGACGAGATCCGCGTCTGATGCGCAGCATTGTCATGGCGGCGCTCTCGATGGCGGCGCTCGCGGCCTGCGCTGGCCGCGGCGCGCTGCCTCGCGCGGAAGCTGCGAGCATGCCGTTGCCCACAGGCGTCGCTTCTTCGAACGGCGAACCGATCGGCGCCGTCGAAGTCCTCGACCCGCGCATGCTGCGCTACGTCGATGCCGACGCGCGCTTCGAGCAACTTGCGGTTGGCTTCGATTGGTCCGAGGGGCCGGTGTGGGATCGCGCGGCGTCGTGCCTGTTGTTCTCCGACGTGCCGAAGAACGTCGTCTATCGCTGGTCTGCGCAGACGGGGCTCGAGGTGGCGCTGTCGCCGAGTGGATGCCAACGCGGGTCCAGCTCGGGCAGCGAGCCGGGATCCAACGGACTGGCGATCGACGAACAGGGACGGCTCGTGTTGTGCGAACACGGCGATCGACGCGTCGGCCGCATCGAACGCGACGGTCGCCACGTCACGTTGATCGATCGCATCGGCGGCAAGCGATTCCACAGCCCCAACGATCTCGCGTTGCACTCGAGTGGCGCGATCTTCTTCACCGATCCGCCGTATGGCTTGCCCAGCGGCATGGACGATCCTTCGCGCGAACTGCCGCATTGCGGCGTCTACCTGCTGCGCAATCCGAGCGAGGGCGGTGGCGAGGTCTCGTTGCTTGACGCAACCCTCACGCGGCCCAACGGCATCGCCTTGTCGCCGGACGAGTCCGTGCTCTACGTCGCGGTCTCCGATGGCAGCGCGCCGCGCATCGTCGCGTTCGACGTGGCAGAGGACCTCACGTTGCGCGGCATGCGCACGTTCTTCGACGCCAAGCATCTGCTTCGCGAAGGCAACAAGGGATCCCCGGACGGCTTGCGTGTAGCGCGCGACGGAACCCTGTTTGCGACGGGGCCTGGCGGCGTTCTCGTCATCGCTGCCGACGGCGTGCATCTCGGCACGCTGCGCACTGGCGAAGCGACTGCTAACTGCGCGTTCGGCGACGATGGGTCGATGCTCTACGCGACGGCGGATTCGCGCTTGCTGCGCATCCGCACGAAGGCCATCGGCTGCGGCTTCTGACGTTCGCCCCGTTCAGGCGCCGGCGCTGTCGCGTTGCTGCGTTCGGCGCTCGCGCTTGTGCTCTTCGGGCAGCGGGCTCCAGCGCGCGAGGATCACCCACGCGACGAAGGCTCCGACGAAGTTGAGCGCGAAGTCGCGCGCGTTGTCGAAGTTGTCGCGCGGCGCTGAGGGCCAGAGCCACTGGCCCAATTCGTGGAGGCACGTGACGAGCAACGGCACAAAGAACGCGATGCGACGCACGCGAATCTGGGCGCCGCGCGTGCCGTCCGTGAGGCTCTGCAGCAAGAGCCACGTTGCCATCACTGCGAACACGAGCGCGATCCAGTGCAGTCCCCAGTCGCGCATCGGCTGATGCCAGTTGCCCCACGGCCCGTCGAACCAATAGCCGTCGATCGCGATGCAGAACGCGCACGACGCGATCGCTATGGCCAGCGGGACTGCGGTGCGCTTGTGCATCAGCGCGCGATGTTCGTGCCGAGTGCGCTGTGGGTCAACGCGCGCTGTGTCGCTGGCGGAACAGGTGGGAGCGCAGCTGCGCAAAGCCAATCGACGCGGCAAGTCGAACGCGAGCGCCTTGGCCCATTCCTCGCTGCGCTTCGAACGTGCCATCCGGCTTTCGCCAGTAGAGATGGCGCGACACCGGGTACGGCCCGTCCTGGTTGCGTCCTTGCGCCATCGCGAACATGGCGCCGAGCAATTCATCGGATGGCCACTCGTCGATCGGCCAACTGATCAGGGAATCGCGCACCGGCAACCCGAGCAGGTTGCCATGGCGACCGATGCGGAACGGCAGCTTGTCGAAGCGCAGAGCGCCGACTGCCGCATAGGAGCCGCCTTCCAAGAACTCAAAGCGCGAGCGCACGGGGCGTGGCATCTCCATCGCGCACGGTTGGCCCTCGCAGAACTTGGGCACGTTCTGCAGCGCTCGCGCGAAGAGCTGTTCGTCGGACACGCCCCACAGGTCCGCAACGGGACGCGGGACCGACATCATCGAACCGCAGAGCTCGATCGCGAGCACGGTGCGCAGGCCGGGCAGGTCCTCGCGTTGCACGAAGTCCTCATGGTGGAAGCCGCCCTCCGATGGCGGGGGATAGAGCCGCACGACGAGGGAGTCAGCGAGGTGCTCGAACGAGCCTCCGGTGAGGGTGTCGACCAGCGACTGCACCCGCGTTCCATCCGAGAGCGCGAGGTGCTCGGCGATGGTCTTTGGCCACGTTGCTTGCGGGAGTTGCGCGCAGATGCCAGCGAGGTTGTGCAGGCCGATCTTGCCTGGCTGGCCCGCGACGAAGGCGTAGCCATCGATGATGCGGACGTCGCGGCCGCCCTTCGTCAGCGCGTCACGGCAGAGTTGTTCGAACTCAGTCGCCAGTTCTTGGCTCAAGAAGGGCCACTGGGGCGGGCGGTCGTGGTCAGGGGTGGGGGAGTCGAAAGAGTGGATTCTGTTCTGCATGGGTTGCCCTCGTGCGGCGCGAACGAGGCCGCGTAGAGGGGACGCTTGGCGGGGGATGTCGGGGTGGGTCGGCGGCCCTCTCGGCAGCCATGGCAGACTGGCAGCCCTGGCCGCATGTCTGACAAAGTGGCTTCCTGCTGCCTTCTCACGCCGATCCCCGCCTTCGCCCTTAGCCCCCTTGGCACCGGGGTTTGTGCGATCCAGACATGCTGGCACGGATGCTGCTCAGCGCGTGGCGCACCAAGGCGCGATCGCGCCGCAACATCCCTCGGAGGCGTCTATGGACATGCAGAAACTCACGCAGAAGTCGCAAGAAGCCCTGCAGCTGGCCCAGCAGAAGGCCGTCACGTTCGGCCATCCCCACGTCGGCTGTGACCATGCCGTCCTGGCCCTCGCCGAGCCGCATGACGGGCTCATCGCAGGCCTGCTGCAACGAATGGGGGTCGCAAAGGACCAGTTCACAGCGCGCCTCGAGCAAGAGCTGCGCAAGCGGCCGCGCATGTCCGGCTCCGGCTACCAACCCGACAAGATCTTCCTCGACCAAGACCTCGCTCAGGCGCTGACCAATGCTGAGCAGCAAGCCGCGAAGATGCGCGACGAGTATGTGTCGGTCGAGCACCTGTTCTTGGCGCTGCTCGCGCAGAGCAAGGGCGGACTCAAGGACGCATTCGCGCAGGCAAAGATCGACGAAGCTCGATTCCTCAACGCGTTGAAGGAAGTGCGCGGCAATCAGCGCGTGCAGAGCGCGAACCCCGAGGCGACTTACGAAGCGCTCGGCAAGTACGGCCGCGACCTCGTGCAGATGTGCCGCGAGAACAAGATCGATCCGGTGATCGGCCGTGACGACGAGATCCGCCGCGTCATCCGCATCCTGTCGCGCAAGACCAAGAACAACCCGGTGCTGATCGGAGAGCCTGGCGTCGGCAAGACGGCGATCGCCGAAGGACTCGCGCAACGCATCGTGCGCGGCGACGTGCCCGAGGGGCTCAAGGACAAGACCGTGTTCGCGCTCGACATGGGCAGCCTCGTCGCCGGCGCGAAGTATCGCGGCGAGTTCGAGGAGCGCCTCAAGGCCGTGTTGCAGGAGATCAAGAACAGCGAAGGCAAGATCCTCCTGTTCATCGACGAGCTGCACACGATCGTCGGCGCCGGCAAGGCCGAGGGCGCGATGGATGCCGGC
>CAIYFF010000221.1 GCA_903925435.1 uncultured Planctomycetota bacterium
CCGCATGAAGGCGCTGCTTCGCGAGGCCCTGGCGGTCGCGGTGGTGGCGGGCGTCGTCCTGCAGTCCATGAGGCATTTCGTTGCCGAGCGCTACGTCGTCCCGAGCGGCAGCATGCAGCCGGTCCTCTACGGCTCCGAGCGCGATGGCGATGTCGTGCTGGTGGACAAGCTCGCGGAGGCGCACGGCCTGAGTCGCTACGACCTCGGCGTGTTCGCGCCCGAGACTTCGGGCGATCACTTCGTGAAGCGCGTGGTGTCCCTCGGCGGCGAGTGGATCGAGCTGCGCGACGGAGATCTGTTTGCTGGGCCTGCAGAGCAGCGGCTGTTGCGCCAGGTGAAGCACCCGCTCGATGCGCGCGACCTGCGCGTGCCGTGGCTGCGATGGCCACAGTTGGGCAACCAGGAAGCCGCGACCGCCGCGATCGAGCTGCTGACGCCGATCCGCGCGGGGGCTGGCCCGGGCTTGCCGAACTTCGCGTCGATCGACGAAGCGCTGGCCCTGTGCCGCGAAGCAGAGCGTCGCCGCATCAGCGAACTCGAGCCGCAAGCGCGACTGGCCGCGAGCCGCTGGCTCGCAGTCGTGCACCCAGTCGATGCGACCTACCTCGATGCCCGCTCGCGACGCAGCGCCGAGGGTCGGGACTCGCCGGTCCACGACATTGGGCTCGACGTCGCCTTCGCTCCGCGCGGTGTGCGCGAGTTGTTGCTCCGCATCGACCAGCGGCCCGACGCGTGGCTGTTGCGATTTGACCTTCGCACCGGCGCCATCGGCATGTCGCGCAACGGCGAGCCGGTGCTGCAACCGCAACAGGATGCCGCCGCCACGGCGCGGGCCATCGCGGTGGACCGCGACGCGCAAGTGCGCATCGAGTTTGGCCGGCTCGACGGCTCGTTCTTCTTCTGCCTCGATGGTCGCAGCGACACGTTGTGGACGATGGCGATGCTGCCGGAGCAGTTCCCGGTCGACCCAGGCCCGAGCGCCTGGATGTTGCCCACGAACGGCATCGCCGCGGCGGTGGTGGCCGATGCGATCGCGCCCATCGTGTCGATCGAGGTCTTCCGCGACATCCACTGGCTGCGTCCGCCGCTCGATGTCGGCGCGCCGCCCGGCGCGCGGCGCTCGGATGCGCGGCATGTGCCGGACGGATTCGTCTATCTGCTCGGCGACAACTCCGTCGACTCGCGCGACAGCCGCATGTTTGGGCCGGTGCCGATCGCATCGTTCGTGGGCCGGCCGACGTGGGTGCTAGGCCCGTGGCCCTACACCAGGAAGCTCGCGCGGTGAACGACTCGCCAAAGCAAGGCGAACCGGAACCAGCCCCGAAGCCGACGCCATCCGAGATCGCCGGCGCGGCGCTCCTGATGTACGCGTTGCTGCTGGCGCTGCTGTGGATCGGGCTCGATTGGTTCGACGAGTTGGAGCGATTGCCGTCGGCGTTGTTTGTGGACCGCGAGCCGTGGATCGCGCTTGCGATCGCGTTGCCGTGCGCGTTTTTGGGCGCGGTCTACACCGCAACGCTGTCGCGCTTGCTGC
>CAIYFF010000222.1 GCA_903925435.1 uncultured Planctomycetota bacterium
ATCAGGTTGGCCGTGCGCTCCATCGACAGGTCCGCGACGTCGCGGAGTCGCACCATCGCACCGCCTTCGCCGCGCAACACGAGGTCGCCGACATCGGTGGGCGTTGCGCGTTCGTCTTGGTGCAAGCGGACGACCAACTCGTAGCGGCGCGCGCCCTCGCTGATCGTGGCGACGCTCTCGCCGAGCAGCGCCTGCTGCACCTGCAGCGCGGCGGCGGCGGGGGACAGACCGACCGCAGCGAGTTCGCGTTCGCGGTAGCGCACCGGCATCGACGTCGCCTGGATCTCACGGTTGCCCGCGACATCGCGCGTGCCGGGGATCGTGCGAAGTTCGCGCTCGATGCGCGACCCGAGCTCCCGCAGTTGCGCGAGGTCATTGCCTTGCACGACGACCGCGAGCGCAGCTGGCGTGCCCGAGAGCACGTGGCTCAATCGGTGTTCGATCGGCTGGCCCACGCTCGTCGTGATGCCGGGCACGCTCGCGAGCACTGCGTCGATCGCCTTGCGCACGCCAGCCTTGCTCGCATCGGGCGTGAGCGTCACGTCGATCTCGGAACTGCTGACCGGCTCTGCATGCTCGTCGCGCTCGGCTCGTCCGGTCCGGCGCACCACGGAGCGCACGCCGTCCACCGCCAGCAACTGCCGTTCGACGCTGCCGGCGAGGCGGTCACTTTCTTGCAGCGAGGTTCCGGGCGGGGCCATCAAGAACACCGTGAAGGTGCCTTCGTGGAAGCCCGGCAAGAAGCTCGTGCCGAACGTCGATCCAACAAACAGGCTTGCGGCCGTCGCGATCGCGGCGCCCGACATCACGCGGCCCTTCTGCGACAACGCGCGGTGAAGCGATGGCTCGTAGCGGCGCAGGATCCAACGCACGAGCGGACTCGCATCGTGGTCGACGGACGAGCCCTTGGTGCGAGCGAGCAGCAGGCGACACAGCGCCGGCGTCACGGTCAGTGCGACGAGCAGCGACGCGAGCGT
Organism: uncultured Planctomycetota bacterium; assembly: GCA_903925435.1. GTDB lineage: Bacteria > Planctomycetota > UBA1135 > UBA1135 > UBA2386 > SXPK01. The sequence continues at coordinate 978 of CAIYFF010000222.1, forward strand.
CGAGACGATGTAGGCGATGCCGAGCGGGCGGAAGAAGCGGCCCTCGATGCCCTGCAAGAACAGCAGCGGCACGAACACCATCACGATCAGCGCGGTGGCGAACACCATCGGCTGGCGGATCTCGTTGCTCGCGTCGAGCACGACCGAGGCGATGGAGCGGCGTTCGCCGTTCGGCAGCGCCGCGTTTTGGCGCAGGCGGCGGAACACGTTCTCGACATCGATGATCGCGTCGTCGACGAGGCCGCCGATCGCGACCGCGAGCCCGCCGAGCGTCATCACGTTGATCGACATGCCGAGCGCCCACAGCACGAGCAGCGCCATCGCGAGCGACAGCGGCAACGCGGTGAGCGTCAAGAACGTCGTGCGCACGTCGAGCAAGAACAGCACGAGGATGATCGCGACGAAGATCGCCGCGTCGGCGAGCACGCCGATCAGGTTGTCGAGCGACAGTTCGATGAAGTCCGACTGCCGCATCACGTGGCGGTCGAGCTTCATGCCGGCTGGCATCGAGCGCGCTGCGTCGTCGAGCTTGTCGTCGATCGCCTGCGTCAGCATCAGCGTGTTGGTGCCGGGCGACTTCTGCACCGACATCACGACTGCGCTGCGGCCGTCGGCTGCGGCGACGCCGCGCTTTGGCGCAGCGCCGAGTTGCACGTCGGCAACTTGGCCGATGGTGAGTGGGGAGCCGTCGCGCATGCGCACCAACGTGCGCCGGATGTCCTCGACGCCCTTCACGCGCGCGGTCTGGCGGATCGGGATCTCGCGGCCGCCGACGTCGGTCAGGTAGCCAGCGCCCGCGGTGCTGTGCGCGCCGCGCGCCGCTTCGACGAGGTCGCCAACGGTGAGCCCGAAGAGCCGCAGGTCCGCCTGGCGCGCGGTCACCTGGTATTCGGGCAAGTCGCCGCCGATCGCGACGACCTGCGCCACGCCGGGCACGGCGAGCAGTTGGTTGCGCAGCTCGAACTCGGCATACGCGCGCAGCTCCATCGGCGTGCGCACCGCGTCTGGCGACGACAACGCCAGCAGCATGATCTCGCCCGTGATCGACGTGATCGGCGTGATCTCGGCGTGCGCGTCCGCAGGCAGCGCTCCGCGCACGGCCGCGAGCTTCTCGGCGACGAGCGTGCGCGCGCGATAGATGTCGGCGCCCCAATCGAACTCGACCCAGACCAGCGACAGTCCGATCGCGCTGCTGCTGCGCACGCGACGCACTCCTGGCAAGCCAGCCGTGGCGCTCTCGATCGGGAACGTCACAGTCTGCTCGACTTCGTCGGCGGCGAGCCCGGGGGCTTCGCTGAGCACGACGACGGTCGGCGCATTGAGTTCGGGGAACACGTCGAACGGCATGCGCGGCACTTGCCAGCATGCGACTGCGACGAGAAGCGCGGCGAGCAGCAGCGCCGTGAAGGGCTGCTTGAGCGACAGCGCGATGAGCCGTTGGAACATCTCGTTCCGTTCCTGCTAGTGGTCTTCTTCGGAGTGGAACGTGCCGTCGGCGTGGAAGTGTCCGCCCTTCTGTTGGCTGCCGCTTGTCGCGAGCACGAGTTCGTAGGCGCCGTCGACGACGATCTCGTCGCCGTCGGTGAGGCCGCTCAACACCTCGACGAAACGACCGTCGTCGATGCCGAGGTCCGCGTCGCAGCGGATCACCACGTCGGGGTTGTCCTTGCTGCGGCGGAACAGCACCTTGCTGAGCCCGTCTTGCAGAACCGCGCGCGTCGGCACCGCGAGTTCTTCGGCTCCGACACTCGAGGTCTCGATCTCGACGAATGCCGCGACCTCGGGGCGAGCCCATGCCGGCACATCCGACATGCGGACGTAGAGCGCCACCGTGCGTTGTTGCGGGTCGGCTTCGACACCGATGCGGAGCGTGCCTTGGATCGCAATGCCAGCGGTTGTGCCGGCAGGAACGACTCGCGAACGCATGTCGTCTGCGAGTCGCGGCAGGTCGCTCTGGAGTCCCTGCGCCACGAACTGCATCTGCGCAGGATCGATGACTTCGGCGAGCAGCGTCGACGTCTCAGCCCACGCGCCGTTTGCTGCAGGCAGATGCGCGACGATGCCCTTCTTGCGCGCGCGCACCGTGATGGTGCGCATCGTGCGCCAGCGCGGCTCGCCGCCATCTTGCGCCAACAACTGCTGCTGTGCGCATTCGGCGATCGCGGCAGCCGTGTCGAGTTCGAACGCAAAGCGGCGCTCCAGCGCGGTGGTGTTCGCGCGCAACTCCGCGAGCGTCGCGATCAGATTGGCGTGCTTCTCGGTCGCCTCGGCCAGCTGCGCGGACACTTGCGACAACTGCAGCCGCGCTGCCGTCATCTCTTCGGCGTGGCCGCCGACTTCTTGCTGCGTCGCCGTCAATTGCTCGATGCGCGCGCGCATCACCTGCTGCGCATCTTGGAGGCTCTTCTCGTGCGCGTCGTGTGCTGCGAGCAACGGCGTCATCGCGTCGAGCCGCGCTGCCGTCACTCCGCGCTCCGTCGTGACGTCGTGCAGTCGGCGTTGGCATGCAAGCCATTCCGGCGCGTCGATCTCGTAGAGCACGTCGCCCGCTTCCACGCGTTGCATCGGCTCCGCCTTCACTTGCACGCGGCCCGCGATCGGCGTGCGGTAGTCCTGGCGGCCTTGCGGCAGCAACTCGAATCGACCAGGAAGTCGCAGCGTCGCGGCGACGCGGCGGCGTTCGACCGGCGCGAAGCGAATGCCGAGGTTGCGGCGCACGAGCTCGGGCGCGTCGATGCGGTTCGACGGCGCAGCAGCTTGCTGCTCGTGAGCGTGGTCGTCGGGATCCGTGGCTTTGCCCTTCGAGCATGCGAAGCACGCGAGCAAGAGGCCGGCGAACAGGGCTGCGGACTTCATCGTGGGTTCGGTTGCAGGTTGGTCGCTTGGACTTCCGCCTAGGCTTGCGGCGCTGCTTCTTGCGGCCAGAACAGCGAGTTCTCGGCCGCGATGGCGTCGGCTTCGTCGGCTGCTGCTTCGAGCGCGCTGCGCTGCGCTTCGTAGAGCCGCGTCACGGCGTCGAGCAGCAGCAACGGATCGAGTTCACCGAGCTCGGCGAGTCGTCGGTTGTCCGCGAGTTGTTCTTTGCACGCCGGCACGAGCGTCGACTCCAACTGCTCGCGGCGCTGCGCTGCGGCTTTGCGCGCCACGTCGGCGCGGAGGCGCGCTTGCGCGAGTTCCTCGTAGCCGGCTTCGAGCGCTGCCTTCGCGGCGTCGCGTTGCGCCGTTGCCTCAGCGATCGCGAGTTGGTTGCGGTTCCACAGCGGAATCGGCAGCGAAAAGGCGATTGCCGGGCGGTTGATCGCGTCTTCCTCTTCCCAGCCAGGGAACAGCGACAGCATCGGATACTGCTTGCTCACGGCGAGTTCGAGTTGGCGCTCGGCTTCCGCATGCGCGCGCTTCTTCGCTGCGAGCCGTGGGCCATCGATCCACGTCGCGTCGTCGTCGCTCGAAGGCGCCCTCGATTCGATGCGCCACTCCGCTTGCAGCGGCACCTGCGCGCCGGGCGGCAAGCCCAACATCTCGTCGAGCAGCGAACGCGCGATCGCTGCGTCCGCGCGCGTCGCCATGAGTTCGGCTCGTCGCGAGGTGGACTCGAGCGCGAACAGCCGCGCTTGTGCCCGCGTGATCTGCTGCGCCGCTGCGAGCTTCGTCGCGATGCGATCGAGGTCGTCGAGCGTTGCGCACAGTTCGGCGAGCGCGTCGGCGCAGGCTGCTTTGCAACTCCACCGCACCCATGCTGCATCGAGTCCGTCGCGGACCTCGACTTCGCGCGCGAGCGCCATGAGCCGCGCGGTGCCGTGCTTGGTGTCCGCGAGCTGTTGCTGCAGTCCGAACTGACCTGACAACGGGATCGTGAGTCCGACCGCGGACGTCACGAGCCAAGGGTTGGTGTTGCCGAGCTTGTCTGCCACGCTGCCTTGCACGGTGGGGTCCGGCCACAGGCCCGAATGGTCCGCCACCGCACGCGCGACGTCGGCTTCCGCGCGAGCGCGCCGCAGCGAGGGGTGGAACCACAAGGCCAGCGCGCGGGCCTCGTGTCGAGTCAGCGCAGCTCCTTCAACCTTCGCAAGTCCGGTCGCATTCGCAAACGCGCGCGCAGCGGCGAGATCGGGCATCCGTTCGGCATACGTGGCAGCGTGCGCCGCGAGATCGACGGGGGCAGGTTCGTAGCTAACGCACGCAGCGGCAATCGCGGCGCAGAGCGGTGTTAGCGTGTGGCGCAGGGCTGGCATCGAGGAGTGGCTAGCACACCGCGCAGGCATGCGCGTGCAAGGGCGCGCAAGAGAAAGACAACCCGAAGCTCAGAGCGTGATGACCTTATGCGCGCGATCGAGCTCGGTCAGGATGGTCTCCATGTCGGACACGTTGCCGACCGCTGGCTCGACGCCAAACGCCTGCAGGCACGTTCCACATGGCACGAGATCCACGCCGCGATCATGCAACGCGCGCAACTCCGCGAGCACCGGCGAGTCCATCGCCACGAGCTTGACGCCCGAGTTGAAGAACACGATCGACGTGAGGTCGGAGAGCCGGATCGACTTGCGCAGGAAGGTCGCGAGGATCTTCTGGCCGAGCGCGCGATCGCCGTGGCCCATCTGGTCCTGATTGAGCACGACGGTGCATTCCATGGTGCGGAGTCTTGTGGGGCTTTGGTCGAAGAAGCGCGCGCTCGGCGTCGTTCGCGCACTGCGCAAAAAATGGCGGTGAGGGAGGGATTCGAACCCCCGGTCGACTTTCATCGACAGCGGTTTTCAAAACCGCCGCATTCGGCCACTCTGCCACCCCACCGCATGAGGCCAAGGTTCGCGCGCGGCCTGCGCACTCCTTGTGCTTCTACGCTACGCGCGTCACGACCCCGGCGCCACCACGTCCATCACGTCGCGCGACACGAACATGCGCGCGCCGGTCTGCACCGCGAGCGCGATGGCATCGGACGGACGGCAATCGACGAAGCACTCGCTGTCCGCGTCCTTGCCAGCCTTGGCGTCCGCGGGCGCGAGCACGAGGTTGGCGATGAACGTCCCTTCGCGCAGTTCGGTCACGACGACGCGGGACAGGCGCCAGCCGAGTTCCTTGACGATGCGGCCGATCAGGTCGTGCGTCAGCGGGCGCGGCGCCTGCAGGCCGTTGAGCTTGCGGTTGATTTCCTCGATCTCGGTGAAGCCGATCACGATCGGAAACGCGCGCTGGGCGCCGCCGATCTCGCGCAGGTGGATGTACTGCTGCTCGCCCTTCTGCTGAATGACGACGCGGGCGAGCTCGACTTCGATGAGGTCCATGGGGCGTTGCCGAGCGGCGGATCGGCGCGCGCAGCGGGGCGGCGTTATAACGACCGGACTCCCCGATGCCGAGTCTCCCGTTTGCCGAAGGCGCCGTGCTCACGACCGTGAGCCGAAGCGGTCGCGTCGAATCCTGCCACCGCGGCTCCGTCGCAGTCTGGCACGATTCTGACCTCTTGTTGTCCGTGGGCGCGCCTGCGCAGCCCGTGATCTGCCGCTCGGCGACGAAGCCGCTGCAGGCGTTGCCGTTCTTGGAGCGCGGCCTCGAGAAGACGATCGGCGCGACCGACGCGGAGATCGCGGTGATGTGCGCGAGCCACGATGGCACCGAAGCGCACACTGCGTGCGTGCGCGGGTTTTTGCAGAAGGCGGGGCTGCACGAAGGCCAACTCGGTTGCGGGCCGCATGCGCCGTTCGACACCGCGACGCGGCAAGCGATGTTGCTGGCCGCGCAGAAGCCGATGCGCGTGCACAACAACTGCTCGGGCAAGCACACGGGCTTCTTGTGCCTTGCGAAGGCGTGCGGTGACAACCTCGGCAACTACCTCGATCCGTCGAGCAAGAGCCAGAGGGAAGTGGCCGCCGCGGTCGCGGCGATGGCGGGCGTGAGCGGCGTGCCCGAGCGCGGCGTCGATGGCTGCGGCGCGCCGACGTTCGTGCTGCCATTGCAGGCGCTCGCGCGTTCCTTCGCGAAGTTGGCGAACCCTGTGGGCGAGTCGCCCGTTCGAGCCGCCGCATGCCAACGCATCCTCGCCGCCGTGCGCGCAGAGCCGCAGATGCTCGCGGGCAAGAAGCGACTGTGCACGGCGCTGCTGCAGTCGTCGTCGCAGGTGGCGTTCGCCAAGAACGGAGCCGAGGGCATCTACGCGGTGGCGTTGGCGCCCGATCCCAAGCGCGCGCGGTGTCCCGGAGCGGTCGGCATCGCGGTCAAGATCGACGATGGCCAGGACCGCGGCTACGAGAGCGCGGTGGTCGACTTGATGCGGCACCTTGGCGTGTTTGGGGCGGCGGTGCCGGCGGCGTTGCAGCCGTTCCATCAGCCAAAGGTCATGAACACGCGCGAGCAGCAAGTGGGCGACGTGCGCTGCATCGTCGAATGGGGGAGCCTGTGAGCCGCGCCCCGAAGCGATTGCAGAAGCGAGCGGCCGACGCGCACAAGGGCACGTTTGGGTCCGTGCTCGTGATCGCGGGTTCTGAGTTCATGCTCGGCGCCGCGATCCTGTGCGCCCGCGGCGCGTTGCGTGGCGGCGCTGGCCTCGTGCGCGTCGCGTTGCCTCGTGCGTTGTGCGCGCCGCTGATGAGCGCGTGCCCATGCGCGATGACCCTCGATCGCGCGGATCGGACTGCGCTGCGCAGCGCGCTGGCAGATGCCGATGCGGTGGTGGTCGGCCCAGGGCTTGGCGTGAATGCGAGCACGCGGCGCATCGTTGCCGATGCGCTGAAGTTCGCGGCGTGCCCCGTCGTGCTCGATGCAGATGCGCTGAATGTGCTCGCGCCGCTTGTGGGCCCATTGCCTTTTGCGCAGCCCAAGGTGTTGCTGCCGCATCCTGGCGAGGCCGCTCGGCTGTTGTCCTGCACGACCGACGAAGTGCAACGCGACCGAGATGATGCCGCCGCGCAACTCAGCGCGCGCAGCGGCGCGATCTCGGTGTTGAAGGGCGCTGCCACGATCGTCTGCGAAGGCGCGCGTCGCTATCGCAACACCACAGGGAACCCAGGCATGGCGACCGGTGGCAGCGGCGACGTGCTCGCCGGCCTCGTGGCTGCGTTGCTTGCGCAGGGCATGGATCCGTTCGATGCCGCGTGCCTTGGCGTGCATGTGCACGGCAAGGCTGGCGATCGCGTCAGCAAGCGGTTGTCGCAAGCGGGGCTGATCGCCGAAGACCTGCCGCTCGCGATCGCCGAGGAACTCGCATGACGCTGCGCCTGGCGTGTGCCGTGCTGTGGATGGCCGCGCTTTCTGCGCAGTCCTCGCAGCAGGGCGATTCGGTGAAAGGGCTCGAGTCGATTGTGCGCAGCGAAGGCGCTGAGGCCGCGTCGCGCGTGCGCGCGCTGTCGGACTTGCAGTCGCGCAACGACCTCGATTCGGGCGTGCTCGCCGATGCGCTCCGATCGCCGTCCACGCATGTCGCTGCGTGCGCGGCGGCGATCCTGCGCCACGAGTGGGTGGAGTGGCCGAGCGAAGTGATCGACGCGATCGCTGCGTCGCCAACCGCGCTGCGCCATGTGCTCGCAGAATTGGCGCTCGCGCCGCGCCCGTCGATGAGCGCATTCGTGCAGGGTCATCGATTGCACCAAGACGCGACGATCCGCGCGCTCGCCATCGCGGCGCACGACGTTGCGCCAGATCGCGAGCAATCTGCGTTCTTGCTCGAGACGGCGCTTTCGTCCGACGACCGCACCGTCGATCTCGCGATTGCGCGCATTCCGTCCGACGTTGCCGATCGCCTCGTCACGTCGTTGCACGAAGGCCTGCTCGCGGGCGTGGACGCGTCGCGCGCCGAGTCGTTCGTTTCGCGGTTGTCCGATGCAGGTGTCAACCAGTTGATGGGCATCGCGTCGACGTTGCCCGATGCGCAGCGCTCGCGCGTGCATGACTTCCTCGGACAACGCAAGCCCGCCGCGTTGTTGGCGGCGATGCGCGCGATGCTCGACGGCGAGATCCCGATGGATGCGCTGCTGTTGCGTCGCTGCGGCGAAGTCGCGGACACGCCACGGCGACGCGAGCGCATCGTGAATGTGATCGCAGACGCGCTCGCTGCCAAAGGCGACGAACGAAAGCACGCGCTCGCGCTCGCCGCATTCGACGCGGCGGTCGACGCGCGGATCGTCGACGGCCCCGTGCTGCTGTTTGCGCGGCAAGACCCGCAGCAACGCATGACGCGGCTCGCCAAGGGTCGCCTGGACCTGACGCCGTTTGGCGCGGATTGGAACGCCGAGATCGGCGAGGGCTCGGATGCCGATGCGTTGCGGCTGGCGCAGATCCTGTTGCGTTGCACAGGCGCGTGGCCGCGCGAACTCGAGCTTCACGTGCGCCGCGCCGTCGCCGATGGCCTCGATTTTGGCCGCATGCCCGGCGCGGTTCTCGATGCGATCGCGCTGCTGGCGCGGCACGGCGACGAAGACTCGGTGCGCGCAGCACAGAAGTGCGCGATGGGCGATCGACGGCTCTGCGCTGCGTTCGCGCATGCGTGCTTGTTGCGCAAGGATCCGATCGGCGACGGCATCGTCGCGTCGATGCTCGCGGACGGCACCGCATCCGGCGACACGGAGCAGATCCCGGTCGTCCTCGAACTGCTGCTCCTTCGCGCAGAGCAGGGCGCCCTCTCGCCAGACGACGCTCGCTTCGATGGGCTGTTCGCGCAGTTGGGCTCGCTGCCGCGCGCCGAGATCGAGCGCATGCGTCGCGCGTTCTCGCAGCTGTCGGATGCACGGTGGCAACGCGTGATCGATGCGATGTCGCTGGCGACCGAGTCGAAGGCCAAGGTGCAGCTTGGCTCATGGTTGCTCGCATGCCCGTCGGAGCGCGCATTGCCTGCGCTGCGCGCGGCGCGCGATGCCGCGACAGAGCCCGAGGATCGGCTCGAGTGGAGCGAGATTCTGCTTCGCACGAAGGACCGCGCGGAGTTGCTCGAAGCGGGCAAGACTGCGTTTGGCAAGAACGCGGATGCCGACGACGACTTCGTGTTCGCGGCGCTCGGCACGATGACGATGCCGCTCGCCAACGCGGACCTTGCGTTCCTCGATTGGGTGATGCTCACGGCTCCGCGGCTCGATCCGCGCGAGTCGTCGCGAGCGCGCGAGAACCGGGTGCGCGGCGCGTTCCCTGAGTCTTCTGCGGTCGCGAACGTGATGCTGCGCGATCCCGACAACGCAAAGCGCGCGCTGGTCCGCAGCGGCAAGCTTGCGAGCGAGCGCGACACGAAAGGTCTCTCGCGCCGCCGCTTCGTCGACCTGTGGAACGCGCTGCAGCGCAACGCCGAACTGCTCGACGCGGTGGGGCAGCAGACCGCAGCTCTCGCGCTTTGCATCGACGACGACAGCGGTCTCGGTCTTGCCCCTGCGTCGCTGTATGCAGCGCGCAGCGCCGAAGCGCGCGGGGATCACGCGGCGGCCGAGCCCTTGTTGCGCACGGCGATCGCAGGCTTCTTGCGCGATCCAGAGTCCGAGGCCGAAGCCCGCATTCACCTCGGTGTGCGCGCGCCGATGGAAGGCAGTGACGCCTACGCCGCGCTCGCCGCTGCGCCATTCCTCGCGCGTGCGCACGCGGCCGCCGATCCTGCGGAGCAAAAGGCCGCCGCAATGCTCGCCCGCGAGTTTGCAGGCCGCGACGAAGCCGCGCGCGCAGCTGCCGACGCTATCCTCAAGCTCCTCCGATGAACCTCATCCTCCCGTTCCTGTCCGCGCTCGCGCTGTTTGCGTGCTGCGCTCGTTCGCAGACGCCGAAGGCTCCCGCTGAGAGCCCCGCCCAAGGATCCGGCAGGGAGTTGGCGACGGAGCTCAAGGAGCTGTTCGCGAAGGAGAAGATCGAGGTCGACTTGGCAAAGGGCACCGTGACGGTGCCTGCGGTCGTCAACGCGCCGCCGGATCCGATCGAGTACTTGCTGATCCACAAGAAGGGCAAGAAGCACGAAGCGATGTTCTTCACCGAGAGCAAGCCCAGCGTGCTCAACAGCGCGCTGCTGTTGCTCGGGCTCGTGCCCGGCAAGAACGCTTCCTACAAGGAGAAGGTGCCGCCGCCGTCGCTCGAAGAGATCGAGAAGGGCGCGGATCCGATCGTGATCACGCCGCCAGACGGCCAGCCGTTTTGGATGACGGTCGCGTGGACGGACGACCAAGGCAAGCCGGTCGAATACTGCATCGAGGAGCTGATCGGCGACATCTACAGGAAGGCCTCGGTGCGCGACGCGAGCTTCATCTACATCGGCGGCCGCATGGCGAGCATCTACAAGGGCGAGCCCGAGGTGTATGTCGCGGACTTCGAAGGCAACCTCGTGAGCCTGTGCTACCTCACGCCCGACAACCACCTCGGGACGATGAAGCACGACCGTTCGCGCAACGACGAGAACTGGTGGCTCACCGACAAGGTGCCGGCCGCGGGCACGCAGGTGAAGTTCTCATTCCACCGCGCAAAGCCCGCGCTGCTGGTCGAGCGCGAGAAGCGGCTCGCGGAAGAGGACAAGAAGGCCGCGGAAGAAGAAGCGAGCAAGCCAAAGACTGAAGCTGGCGACGAACCGAAGGACGGCGGCAAGCTCTGAGTTGGTCGCGGCGCGCGGACTGGGTTGCGCGCAAAGCTCCCGCCGAGACGCGTCCGCCAGTGGAGATCCGTGGAGATCAGTAGAGAACGGTCGCGCCGCCCTGCGACGTGGCCATGCCGGTCACATGCGACGTGACCGAGTGGGATCAGGTGCAGGCCATGGCGGACGAGGCGCTCGCAGGCTTCGGCCGCATCGACGCCGTGGTGGCCAACGCCGGATTCGGCGCGAAGCGGGGCTTCCAGA
>CAIYFF010000223.1 GCA_903925435.1 uncultured Planctomycetota bacterium
CTTCCTCCACTACACGCACGGCGCGAGCGTCTCGCCGACGACGATCTACCTGATCATCCTCGCGGCCACGGTCGAGCAACGCCGCGTCGCGCCACATCCCGACCTCGCTCTCGTGCTGAGGCTGATCGTCGCGATCTACAGCCGCATCCTCGGCAAGATCGAGGAGCAGGGGTTCGAAGTGTTGCGCGGCAAGCACCAACTCAGCGACCGCGAAAAGCTCGGCATCGCCAAGGCGCTCGCCTCGAACTGAACTCCGCGCGCCGCAGTCTGCGCAGCGATGCGACGCGGGGCACTCCAAGGAATCTGGCGCGGAGCCGCGAGATTTCTTGGATTGCGCGTCACCAATCGATCGATCGGCGCACTTCTCCGTGCAGAACCACAAGGAGCAAATGCCATGGAGATCGACTTCGACTCGAGCGACCGCACATCCAACTACGTGACCATCCCAGCAGGCTCGTACCTGTGCCGCATCGCGGAGGTGAGGCCAGGACAAACGCGCGCCGGCGACGAGCGATGGTCGCTGCGACTCGTCGTCGCAGAGGGCGAGCATGTCGGCAAGCAAGCCGCATGGGACAGCCTCGTCTTCAGCCAGCGCGGACGCGCGCGCGCTCGCATCGTCTTTGCTGCGCTCGGGCTGCCGGCAACGGGCCGCGTGCAAATCGAGCCATCCGACCTCGAGGGCAAGCAGTGCTTCGTTGTGGTGCGCCCCGCGGAATACACCTCGCCTGCAGGAGAAGTGATTAGACGCAACGAAGTGCCCTACGACGGCTATCGCCATGCGCCCGACAGCGACGCGCCGATCGCCGCGGCACCGCCGCCGCAAAAGCGACGCAACAGCAAGGACACCTCCGTCAACGTCGACGAGATCCCGTTCTGATGACGCGCACGCGCGTGGCATTCGCGTTGTTGCTGGCTACGGTGCTGCCCGGCTTGTCGGCACAGCGCCGAGATGCCCCAAGGGACCCTACTCCGATCGTGACGACCGAGCATCGCATCCAAGAGCTGCGCGCGGCGATCCGCCAAGCGGACCACGAGTACTACAACCTCGGAACCCCGAGCCGGACCGACGCGCAATACGACGAGTTGATGCGCGAGCTGCAGCGGCTCGAGCGCGAGTTCCCGGACCTCGTCACGCACGACTCGCCGACGCAGCGCGTCGGAGCGCCGCTGCAGAAGGGCACGAGCTTCGCGACCTTCGCGCACCTTGCGCCGATGGGCAGCATCGAGTCGTTGATGACTCCGCAGGAAGCCGAGGAGTTCGTCGCGCGCGCGCGCAAGCTGCTCGAACTCGGCGATGGCGATGCGTTGCGCTGGGCTTGCGAACCCAAGTTCGACGGCGTGAGCGCCAACCTGCTCTACGAAGACGGCCGGTTCGTGCGCGGACTGTCGCGCGGCAACGGCGAGTCCGGCGAGGACATCTCCAACAACCTGCGCACCGTGCGCAACCTGCCGCTGCAGCTGCTCGGCGACGGGCCGTTCCCAGCGAGGATCGAAGTGCGCGGCGAAGTCATCATGAGCCGCAGCGATTTTGCGACGCTGCGCGACAGCGAAGAGACGTCGACCGAAGGCACGTTCCGCAACGCGCGCAACACGGTCGCCGGCACGCTCAAGCTGATGGACCCGCGCACCGTGAAGTCGCGGCCATTGACGTTCTTCGCGTTCGCGATCGGCCACGTCGAAGGCTTTGAGTTTGGCACGCACACGCAACTGCGCGAGCAGCTCGCAGCATGGGGCTTCCAGGTCGCGGAGCCCTATGCGGTCGCCGATGACATGGCGGCCGTGCACGCATTCCACGATGACCTTGAGCGGCGCCGCGACGACTTGCCGTTCGAGATGGACGGCATCGTCGCCAAAGTCGATCGCCTCGACTCGCAGCAGAAGCTCGGCCGCACATCGCGCACGCCGCGCTGGGCCTTGGCCTACAAGTTCGCGCCGCGCATCGGCACGACGAAGCTGATCGGCATCGGCTGCCAAGTCGGTCGCACCGGCGCGATCACGCCGGTGGCGCACCTCGAGCCGATCGAGCTTGCCGGCGTCACAGTTCGCAATGCGTCGCTGCACAACTGGGCGCTCGTGGCCGAGCGCGACATCCGCGAAGGCGACATCGTCGAAGTGCAGCGCGCTGGCGACGTGATCCCGGAGGTCGTGCGCGCATTCCCCGAGCGGCGAGGCGCGGACTCCAAGCCAGCGTCACCGCCAGTCCAATGCCCGAGTTGCAAGGCCGCGTTGGAGACCGAGGGCAAGTTCGTCTACTGCGTCAACCTGGAGTGTCCTGATCAGCTGCGCGGCCGCATCGTGCACTTGGCCGAGCGACGCGCGCTCGACATCGAGGGCCTTGGCCCCAAACAAGTCGAGCAACTGCTTGCCGCCGGGATCGTGCGCGGCATCGAGGACGTCTTCACGCTCGCGGACAAGAAGGAGCGAGCGCTGGAGCTAGAGCGCTGGGGCGAGAAGAGCTTTGCCAAGCTCATCACGCAGATCGAGCGCGCGAAGACGCCGCAGCTCGCGCGCTTCCTCAACGCGATCGGCATTCGCCAAGTCGGCGAGCAGACCGCGAAGGACCTCGCCGCGTTCTTCGGCAGCCTCGATGCGCTTGCCGCGGCGCCCAAAGAACAACTCACGCAAATCGACGGCGTCGGCGAAGAGGTCGCATCGTCGGTCGTCGCGTTCTTTGCGTCGCCGCAGAATCGCAAGACGCTCGACCTGCTGCGCGCAGCGGGAGTCGAGGTACAGACGCAGACGGTCGACGACAAGGGCCCACTGCTCGGCCGCGTGTTCGTCTTCACCGGTGGACTCACGACGATGTCGCGCGACGACGCGAAGGAGATCGTCGAGAAGCTCGGCGCGAAGACCGCGGGCTCGGTGAGCAAGAAGGTCACCGACGTCGTCGCTGGCGCCGACGCGGGCAGCAAGCTGGAGAAGGCGCAGTCCCTTGGCTTGCGCATTCTCGACGAGCAGCAGTTCCGCCAACTCGTGGGGTTGCCGTGAAGTCCATCTGGTTGCGGCTTCGTCCGCTGGTTCTCGGGGTTGCCCTCGGCGTATTGCTCTACGCGGCATACATCGCGTACGGCATGTTGCCGTGATCGACCCGAGCGACGACCAACACTTCCGCGCCGCGCTGCGCGACCCTGGTTGCTACGCGCTGCATGCAGGCGCTGGGCCTGCAGTCGAGTGGATCGAGACGCACATCTCGTTCGTCGCGCTCACGGGCGACCTCGTCTTCAAGCTCAAGAAGCCGGTGCGGCTGCCGTTCTTGGACTTCTCGACGCGCGAACTGCGCCGCGCCGCGTGCCGGGACGAAGTTCGCCTCAACCGAAGGCTCTGTCCGACGACCTATCTCGGCATCGCACCGCTGCTGCGCGATGGTGAGCGCCTGCGCATGGGGCCTCTGGTCGCGGATGTTGGCGACGGTGACGCAGAAACGGTGCGCAACGACGAAGTCGACTGCGCCGTCGTGATGCGGCGGCTGCCCAGCGATCGCATGCTCGACGCACTGCTGCGGCAGAATGCAGTGACGATCGCGGATGTCGAAGGCCTCGCGCGCACGGTCGCTGCGTTTCACCAACGCGCGGACCGAAGCCCACAGATCGACGCACTCGGCGCGCCACAGACGCTTGCGCAGCTCGCGAGCGACAACTTCACCGAGATCGCAGGGATCCCAGGACACGGCTTGTCCACCGCATTGCTCGCGGCGACACAGCGCGCGTCCGAGCGCGCATTCAGACACCTGCTACCGCGCCTCATCGCACGTGGCGCAGAGGGGCACATCGTCGACGGACACGGAGACCTGCACGCCCGCAATGTGTGCATGACGACGCCGCCTGCGATCTACGACTGCCTTGAGTTCTCGCCGCGACTGCGCTGCGGCGACGTCGCCAACGAAGTCGCGTTCTTGGCGATGGACCTGCGCCACCGCGGCGCCGCGGAGCTCGCTCGCGCATTCGTCGATGCCTACGTGCGCGAATCGAAGGACACCGAGATCCCATCGCTGCTGCCCCCGCTCGTGTCCTACCGCGCGATGGTCCGAGGCAAGGTCGCGGCGCTCGCCGCCGCCGATGCAGCCCTTTCGCCCGCAGACCGAGTGCGCGCCAGCGAC
>CAIYFF010000224.1 GCA_903925435.1 uncultured Planctomycetota bacterium
CGCTGGTTCTTGCGCGAACCGCCTTCGCGCAGTCCGTCATTGGCGACGCCGCTTGCGTGCTCGTGATGCACGATGCCGGCATCCGGCACCGCGACCACTTCGACGCCGAGTTGCAGCGCGCGAACGCTCCAGTCGTCGTCCTCGTGCCAGAACAGCCCGAGGTTCTCGTCAAACGGACCAATCGCAGCCGCGATGTCCGCGCGCACCATGCATGCAAAGCCGCCGCTCACCACGTCGACCGGGCTCGCTGCCACAGGCGACGGCAGCAGCGCGCGTCCCTCATTGCCGACGTGCACCAGATGCCCGGCCTGGCCGAGCATGCGCGCATTCGGAAACTGCTTCATCGCATCGCGGAACTTGGCGAGCCAGCCCTTCGTGAACTCGAGGTCGTTGTCGCAGAACACGAGCCAGTCGTCGCTGCGCATCGTCGGCAGCGCGAACGCGAGCAGGTCATTGCGACCGCCGGGCACGCCGCGATTCGTTGGGTTGAAGCGCACGCGCAACCACTGCTCGCGTTGCGACCTCAGCCACTCCTGCGTGCCGTCCACCGACGCGTTGTCGACGATGTGCACGACGAACGGCTCGTCGACCGAAGCACGCAGCGACGCGAGGCACCTCCGCGTCTCCGCGAGGTTGCCGTAGGTCAGGATCGCGAAGTGCCACTTCGCGGTGGGCGCGCTCATGTGGGCGGCCACTGGCTGCGGGTCGGGGGATCCCATGCGATGCCCCGATATCGACGCGCGGTGCGTCGCGGCTCAAGCGATGGCGTCGGCAGTTCCGCGACGCGAGGCGGGCATCCTGCCCGGGGCGACCGCGGCCGCCGAAACCCCGAGAACCCCAGGCCTACGGCAGCATGCGACGCAGCATCTCGGGCAGAAGCCGCGGCGCATCCGCAAACGGCGCCTCCTTGGTGGCGGACACCGCCTCCGCTGCCTCCCACCTCGCAAGCAACTGCTCGCTGCGCGCGCGATCGCCAAGGCGACACGCGAGCGCAAAGGCATCGAGCAGCAGAGCAGGATCGTCGCCGCGTTCGCGCAAGCGCTCTTCGTGCCACGACAACGCGCCCGCCACCGCCGTCACGGGAGCGGGCACATCGGCCAAGTTCTCGGGCTCGGGATCGCCAGTCATGCCCGGCAGCCAGAACGACTCGCTCGGCGGCAGATACGCGTTGATCACGTGCAGCACGCGCACGAACACGCCGTGCACCTGGCCCGCGGCGACCACGGTGCGCTCGCTCGCAAACGCGCGATGACGCAGCCGAACGGACGCAGCTTCGAGGTCCTCCACCGCGCCTTGCTGCGGATCCAGCTTCTGCACTCCGCGCTGATGCAACTTGCGCGCGAGCAGGCGAACGCATTCGGGCCGCACGCGATACACGCACATCGTGTCGTAGACCGGCAGCGCAACCTTGCTGACCGGATCCACGATCGGCGCGCTGCTCTTGCCGTAGAAGCACAGGCCATCGGCCTCGGCGACGAAGCGCTTGGTCGCCGCGCGATCGATTGCACCGCCTGCGGTCCATTCGACGTCGACACGGAAGTCCGCAGGCGGCCACTCGCTCTGCGGTTGCTGCGTCGATGACGCGCACGCAGCCAAGATCACCGCGAGCGAACTACCCACTAAGGCGGATCGGAGATGCGCAATCAGCACGAACAGAGTCCTCCGGTTGGATCCATGGCGCGTTCGAATGCGAGAGCTATCGTCCGCTGCCATGGTTGCCATACACGAGAAGATCGTTGCGCAGTTGGAACAACGCAAGCTCAAGAAGCGCGACCTTGCGCGAGCTTTGTCCGTATCGCCGCAGACGGCGACGGACATCTGCAAAGGCAGGTCTGCGATCACGCTGCCTCACTTGCGCAACCTCGTGAACTACTTCGGCCTTCGCGCTGACTTCTGGCTCGACGACCAGCGGCTCATGCCCGAGGCGTCGGACCGAGTCGGCGCAACGCCCGCGGCGGACACGCCACCGAGCGACGCGCTCACGCGTTCTGGGCTCGCCAAGATCGTCGACCCCGCTCGCTTCGTGCAGCGCATGCGCGCGATCGTTGGCGAACACAAGCGCGAGTTCACGCAGCGCAACCCGGACTTGCACGAATCCGAACGCCAGGTGCTCGGCCTGCCCGAGAACGGCACGCTGCACTCGCAGAACTGATCGCGACAGCCGGGCCGCTTGGCGGTTGTCCGCCGCCGCGGTAGGCGGTTCGATGCGCGGATGCGCAGTCCAGTTCTCGGCCTCTTGCTCGCCGCCGCGTGCGCATCGCCCGCAGCCGTCGAGCCCACCGTCCCCGTCAGCACGTTCGTCATCGGCGCCGGCAAGCCCGTCGCCGACCTGCCCGGCGAATCGCACCTCAAGAACGTGCGCCAGCTCACGTTCGACGGCGAGAACGCCGAGGCCTACTGGTCCAACGACGGCAAGCAGCTGATCCTGCAGCGTCGCAACGGCGAGATGCCCGCGGACCAGATCTATGTGCTCGACCTCGCGTCGGGCGACATGAAGCAGATCAGCACGGGCGGCCGCACGACGTGCAGCTACTTCATGCAAGGCGACAAGAAGGTCATCTACGCGTCGACGCACCACACCGGCAACGAGCCGCCGCCCGTCGCCAAGCGCACCGGCCGCAGCTACGTCTGGAACGTGCACCGCGAGTATGACCTGTTCGTCGCCAACGCCGACGGCAGCGGCACGACGCAACTGACGAAGGAGCCTGGCTACGACGCGGAAGCGACCGTGTGCCCCGTGACCGGCGCGCTCGTGTTCACGTCGGTGCGCGATGGCGACCTCGAGCTCTACACCTGCGAGCCGGACGGCAGCAACGTGAAGCGCATCACGAACCGCCCCGGCTACGACGGCGGCGCGTTCTTCTCGCACGACGGCCGCAAGCTCGTGTTCCGCTCCGCGTTCCCGCGCACGCCAGAAGAAGGCAAGGAAGACGTCGAACTGCTCGGCCAAGCGCTCGTGCGTCCGTCGCACATGGAGATCACGGTCGTCAACCGCGACGGCAGCGGCTTCAAGCAGGTGACCAACAACGGCTGCGCCAACTTCGCGCCGTACTACCTGCCCGACGACAAGCGCATCATCTTCTCGAGCAACTTCGAAGGCATGCGCATCGCGCAGCAAGGCGGCGACCACAAGGCCGCGCGCAACTTCGACCTGTTCGTCGTCAGCGAGGACGGCGGCGAGCCGCAGCGCATCACCAACTCGCCGGACTTCGACGGCTTCCCGGTGTTTTCGCCCAACGGCCGCTACCTCGTGTTCGCGAGCAACCGCTACTCGACGAAGGAAGGCGAGACGAACGTGTTCGTGGCCGAATGGGTCGACTGAACGGCAGGGCGGCGCATTCTTCACGCGCCGCCGCCGATTCGCTTCATAGCCCGCCGCGAAGTTGCGGGCATGGACACCAAAGCGAATCCCGTCGTGGCTGCCGCGCAAGGCAATGAGCGCCTGCGCCAACTCGAAGTGCGCTGGGTCTGCGAGGAGCGCGCCGTCAGCCAGTTGCTGCTCGAACTCGAATGCGAACTCGACCACATCGTGCGCGAGTTGTCGTTCCGCAGGCTCCTTGGCGAGCCATGCGACAACCTCGAAGCGCGTGCGATGCTGCTGCAAGCCGAGTGCGATGCGCTGCAAGAAGAGTCGGCGCACGTGCAACTCGCGCTGTGCGGCGTCCGCGCCGAATTGCGGCCGTTGGCAAATGCCATGCAGGACGCGAGGCAGAAGCCAGCCGCGCCGTTCGCTGATCCGATCGGAGCCTGAGCGCCACACGCTCGCCCGTTGCGAATCGGCTTGTCCGGTGACGCAAGGCGCGTCACCGCGCACACTGCGCGCATGAACCCGTCCGACTTCGAACGCATGCGTCGCGAATACGGCGACGCGCCGCTCGACCGCGAACACATCGCGCACGACCCGCTGCAGACGATCCGCGATTGGATGGAGCAAGCGCGCGCAGCCGGAGTCTCCGAGCCCAACGCGATGGCGCTCGCGACCTGCGGCCACGACTCTGCGCCACATTGCCGCATCGTGCTGTGCAAGCAGATCGACGCGCGCGGCATCTCGTTCTTCACCAACTACGGCAGCGACAAGGGCACGCAGCTCGCAGCGAATGCGCGCGCCGCCGCGACGTTCTGGTGGGGCGCGCCTCGCAACCGCCAGGTGCGCATCGAGGGATCGGTGACGCGCGTTCCCGATGCCGAGTCCGACGCCTACTTCGCATCGCGGCCGCGACAGGCCCAGCTCGCGAGCGCCTCGTCGCCGCAGAGCCGCGTGCTGCAGGGACGCGGTGAGCTGGAGCAATTGGTGCGCGACCTGGAGCTCAAGGTCGGCGACGGCAACGTGCCGCGGCCTTCGCACTGGGGCGGCTACGTCCTCGCGCCGGAGTCGATCGAGTTCTGGCAGGGCCGCGACGCGCGATTGCACGATCGCTTGCGGTTCGTGCGCGATCGCGATGCGTGGCGCGTCGAGCGGATAGCGCCGTAGTTGCGCGAGACAGCACGAAGCACGATCGAGAGGCTGACGGAAGTTCGCATTCGACGACTGCGCACACAGTCCGTTGCGCAAATGCGTCGCGGCTCGCACGCCGAGGAGTTCGTCCCAGGTGGCCATGCCCGTTTGCGCGAGCGACTAGAGTCGGCCCGCATTCCATGCTCATGCGCTCCGCCTTCGCACTTCTCGTCCTC
>CAIYFF010000225.1 GCA_903925435.1 uncultured Planctomycetota bacterium
CGGCCTCTACGTTTTGTGTCTCGTGATCTTCTTGATCCTCGGCGTCGCTCTGTGGGGTGATCCCGCGGCCGCGTCCGACCGCCAGCAGTCGCAGAGCGCGCGCGAGGCGTTGGTCACCGTCAAGCCCGAGCCGGGTAGCTTCGACCTCAACGCCCTCGTCGGCGGCGACTCCTCGACGGAGCAGCCGAAGGCCGTGGGTGTCGTGCCGCAGCCGCAGATCGAGCCACAGCAAACGGACGAGCCGAAGGCCAACGTCGAGCCGACGCCGACCCCCGTGGCGGAAGAGCGCGAGACCTACACGGTCGCGCCCAAGGACAGCCTCGCGAGCATTTCGCGCAAGAAGCTCGGCAGCGAGCGTCACGTGAAGCTGCTGATGGAACTCAATCCCGGTGTCACGCCGGAGCGCCTGAAGCCGGGCCAGAAGTTGACGTTGCCGACGCTGGTGGAAGTCGCCGGCTCTTCGACTCCGGCGCCAAAGCAGCCCGAGCCGTCGGGCAGCGGCGCAATGGTCACGCACGAGATCGGCAAGGGCGACACGTTCGAGGGCCTCGCGGTGCGCTACCTCAACGACCGCAAGCGCGTTGCGGACATCAAGAAGCTCAACCCCACGCTCGACCCGACGAAGTTGCGCGAAGGGCAGAAGATCCTGATCCCGGCCAAGTGACCCGAACATGGTCGCACGCGTCTGTCTCGTGAGCGGTGGCACCGGCGGGCACTTGATGCCCGCTCTCGTGCTCGCGCGCGCATTGCGCGAACGCGGCCACGCGCCGCTGCTCGTGACCGAGGGACGCGAGGTCGAGAAGGAGTTTCTCGATCGCGAAGTGTCCGGCGTCGAGGCCGCGTGCTTGCCCGAGGGCAAGCCGACCAAGCTGCAGTTGCCGCTGTGGCTGCTCAAGGCGACGCTGCGCGCGCGCCGCATGCTGAAGGAACGCAACGTCGACAGCGTGGTCAGCACGGGCGGTCGCGCGAGCCTGCCGGTGGCGCTGGCTGCGCGCAGCCTCGGCAAGCCAGTGTTCTTGCTCGAGCAGAACGCGATCGCCGGCCGCGTCAATCGCTGGATGATGCCGTTCGCGGCGCGCATGTACTTGGGCCTGCCAGGCCCTGGCATGACGAAGCGCTCGTGCTTCACGGGCACGCCGCTGCGGCCCGAGATCTATCGCATCGATGCGCAGAAGGCCCGCGCAGCGCTTGGCCTCGATCCCAAGTTGCCGGTCGTGCTCGTGACTGGCGGCAGCCAGGGCGCTCAGCGCGTCAACGAAGTGGCGCCCGAGGCGCTCGCAAGCCTGAAGACGCGCGTGCAAGTGATCCACCTCTGCGGCCTCGGCGCCGTGAAGAGCGGCCGCGACGTCGAGATGCGCAGGCGCTACGCCGCGTCGGACTCGGTCGCAGTCGCGGTGGTCCGGCCGATGGCGATGGACATGGACACGATGCTCGGCGCAGCCGACCTCGTGATCTGCCGCGGCGGCGGCACCACGGTGGCGGAGTTGATGGCGGCGGGGCGGCCCGCGGTCGTCGTGCCGTATCCACACCACAAGGACCAGCAGCAATTGCGCAATGCGCGCGTGCTCGCCGATGCGGGCGCTGCGGTCATTCTCGAAGAACGCGATCTCGACGCGGCCAAGATGGCCGCAGCGATCGATTCCATCCTGTCGGATCGCGATCGCCTGATGGCGATGGGCGAGGCGGCGCGCGGTCTGTGCAGCCTCGATCCGACGTCCGCGATCCTCGCGGATATGCAGCAGCACGGAGGCCTGCGTTGAGTTTTGCGAGCCAGCGATTCCATCTAGTCGGTGTCGGCGGATCCGGCATGAGCGGCCTTGCGCGATTGCTGAACGGCAGCGGTTGTCACG
Organism: uncultured Planctomycetota bacterium; assembly: GCA_903925435.1. Taxonomy (GTDB): domain Bacteria; phylum Planctomycetota; class UBA1135; order UBA1135; family UBA2386; genus SXPK01. Next base: position 1,851 of record CAIYFF010000225.1, read on the forward strand.
TGACCGGAAGCGATGCGACGGAGGGCGAAGCCCTCGCCTCGCTGCGCCAAGAGAAGGTCCCGTGCTGGGCCGGTGCGCAGCCGCATCGGATCACCGGCAATGACGGCTACGTGATCCGTTCTGCAGCAGTGCCGCAATCGGACCCCGAAGTGCAGGAGTGCGTGCGCCGCGGCTTCACGTCGCTGCTCTACGCAGAAGCAGTGGGCCGTCTCAGCGAAGGCCGTCGCACGCTCGCGATCGCCGGCACGCACGGCAAGACGACCACGACGTCGCTCACGGTCGCGGCGATGCGCGGCGCTGGCGTCGATCCGTCGTTCCTCGTCGGCGGCGATGTCCCGCAGTTCGGCGGCAATGGCCACGGCGGCAAGAGCAACGACTTCGTCGTGGAGGCCTGCGAGTTCAACCGCAGCTTCCACAACCTGCGCCCATTCGGCGCGGCGATCCTCAACGTCGACCACGACCACTTCGATTGCTTCCCTTCGGTCGAGGACCTGATCGAGGCGTTCGCGGGTTACCTCGCGCGCATTCGTCCAGACGGCTGCGCGCTGGTGCACGAGAGCGTGCCTGCCGCGGTGCTCGCGAGCCTTCGCAGCGATGTGCGCATCCTGACGGTGGGCTCGGGCTTGTTCGCCGACATCCGCGCGCTCGACGTGCGTGAGCAAGGTGGGCACTGGTCGTTCTGCCCGGTGGTGGAG
>CAIYFF010000226.1 GCA_903925435.1 uncultured Planctomycetota bacterium
ACTCGATGCGTGAAGGCATGAAGCTGGTCATTCCGGCGAAGTAAGCTCGCAAAGCATCCATGACGGGCATCTGAAGGTCGGTGATCACGCCTGCAAGGCGATTGCCGAGCACTGCGATTCGCGCGATCGCTTCGCGCCCGCCTGCGCACGTCTCGATGTCGATGCCGAGTCGCGGAAACACTGCGTTCGCGAGCGTGCGAATCGCCGGCTCGTCGTCGACGAACAGCAACGTCGCGCGTGAGCCCGCGTAGCGCGGCGCGGCAGGCATTGCATTCGTCGTCTCCGCGCGGACAGGCGCCGCGGGCACATACGCGCAGAACGTGGCGCCTTCGCCAAGCGTCGATTGCACGTGCAAGAAGCCGCGATGGCCCTTCACGATGCCGACGACCGTCGAGAGGCCGAGGCCCGTGCCCTTGTCGGGTCCCTTCGTCGTGAAGAACGGGTCGAAGATGCGATCGAGCAGGTGGCCTGGGATGCCGGTCCCGGTGTCCGTGACGCGGAGCAGCACGTAGTGGCCAGGTGTGGCGTCGTGGATCGCGCGCGCAGCGTCGGCGTCGAGATGCGTTTGCTCCGCTTCGATGCGCAGGTCGCCGCCATCGGGCATGGCGTCGCGGGCGTTGACCGCGAGGTTGAGCAGCACCTGATGCAACTGCGTGGCGTCGCCGCGGATCGGCGGCAGCGCCGGCGAGGCGGTCACGCGGACACGCAGGTTCTTCGGGAACGTGCTGCGGATGATCTTCTCGACTTCGTTGAGCAGTTGCGCTGGGTGCAGCGGCGAGTGCTTGCCTTCTGCTCCCTTTGCGAACGTCAGCAGTGAGCGCACCATGCTCGATGCGCGCCGCGCGCTGCTCTCCAGCACGTCAAGCATCGGCGCTTGCTCTGGCGCGGACTCACGCAGTCCATCGACGGCCATCAAGATCGGCGTGAGCGCGTTGTTGAGGTCGTGCGCGACGCCGCCCGCGAGCGTGCCGATCGCTTCGAGTCGTTGCGATCGCTGCGCCATGCGCTCCGCTTGCCGTCGCTCGGTCACGTCGCGCGCGATTGCGATGAAGCGCGCAGGCTCGCCCTTCGGGGCAAGGAAGCGCACGTTGACTTCGACCGGGAACTCGCGGCCATCTTTCGCGCGATGCGTCGTCAGCCGAGTCGTGCCGCGCTCATCGTCCTTCTTCAGTTCTTCGAGTTGCTCGCGCAGCCGCTGCTCGTTGAGCTTGGGCGCGATGTCGAGCGGCGTCTTCTGCAGCAGTTCGTCGCGCGACCAACCGAGTTGACGCACGGCGCCGTCGTTGACGAACAAGAACTTCAGCGTCGCAGGATCGAACACCAGCGCCGCGTCGTCGGTGGCGTCGATCGTGGCGTGGGCAACGCGCATGTCGTGTTCGGCTGCGCGCCGCTTCTCGAGTAGCTCGCTCTCGGCCAGCTCGTGCAGGTAGGCGTCGAACAGCAGCGTCGCCGTCTGCAGGATCGAGCGAATGCGCCCCGTGTGCTCTTGCGTGTAGCCCGTCGGGTGGTTGGCGAGGCCGATCAGGCCCGTGACCTTGCCGCCCCTCGTCACCGGCACGCCGAGGAAGCTGTTGAGCGGCGGATGGCCTTTTGGCAGCCCGCCGCGTCGCGTGTCCTGGGGCGCAGTGTTCGTCAGCAGCACTTCGCCGCTGCGGATGGCTGCGCCGAACAGCGTCTGCATGTTCTCGAACTCGAGGAAGCCCTGCTTCTCGTAGAGCGCGGCAGCGGCTTCGAAGAACGCGCGGCCTTCGAGCTTGTCCCACACGATTCCGTCGTGCGCGAGCACTCGCAGTCGGCCCGCGACCATGACGCCGAAGAACCCATACTCACTCTGCGTCTGCTGCAACGCGTAGTGCAGCAAGCGCGCGATGGCGCCGCGGCAATCGCCACGTTCGAGATACGCAGCCTGTGCTTCCGCGACGGATCGGAACACGTCGTTGGACTGCCGCAGCAAGCGAAGCGCTTCGTCTTCGGAGGTCTGCGCCTGTAGCACGAGGCGAATGCGGCGATCCTTGCCTTCGGCGCTGTTGCAACGAATGGAGCCGTGCGCACGGATGTCTCTGCCGCTGGCAGAGCGCAGCACGAGTTCGATCCGCGCGTCGGAGATCCCACGTCGCGCGCGATCGAACCATGCTTCCATCGTGACCCGGCATGCGTCGCTCAGCAGGTCGAGCAGCGCAGTGGGCGTCGCAGCATCGCCCGGCAGTTCGAGCAAGCTCCGCGCCGTTGCGTTGGCAAACTCGATGTTGCCGTCGAGCGTGACGAGGAACACGAGATCGCTCGCGTCGTCGAACATCTCGTAGAAGAGCGCTACGGACGCGTCGTTGGGGGGGCGGATAGAGGGCACGTGGGGCGCGCGAGGATACGTGGCTGCGGCGTGCGGAACGAGACTCTCACGCGCGTGAAGTCGCGCGCGCTGCTTCTATTTGCGGTGGCCGTCACTGCATCGGTAACCGCCCTGGGCTACCGCCGATGCGCGCCCATGCCCGAGTTCGACGGCAGAAAGGGCGATGCCGGCTCGCAGCGCATCCCGTTCTCTGGGATGGAGTCGTCGCGCCGCAGCGCCCACGCGATTGCCTGCAGGCACATGCGTCGCATCGGCTCCTCGCGGAAGTCGTAGGGGTGGCCGAGCGTGGTGAAGAAGATGCGCTGCTCGCGGTCCTCGCGCTGCGTGACCTTGGTCCACGCGACGGGTTGCGTTCGCGGGAAGCGCAGTTGGTCTTCGTGGCCCGATCGCAGCGCCGTTCCACGCAACAGGACATCGCACGGTTGCTGCAGCGAGTCGCCGCCGCCGTCGACGTGGTAGAGCCACGAGAATGCAGCAAACGGCGCGACGCCGCGCAGGATCGGATGGGCCTTCGCTGGGGCATCGATCGCGACGTCGGTCAGCGGCGCCTTGCCGTCGTC
>CAIYFF010000227.1 GCA_903925435.1 uncultured Planctomycetota bacterium
CCTTCTCCGCCGTGCCCTCGCGGAACGCGGCGGCAAGTTCGCGCAGTCCGATCGGCGACAACCCGATTGCGACGATGCCGGACGTGCCGCGGTCGATGCGGTGCGCGGGCGCTGGCGCGAAGACCGGCGTGCGCAACGCCGACTCGGTCTCATCGAGCCACGTGCACAGGTCCGCGCCGTCCAGCCCAGAACCCGGCTGCGAGGCCATGCCCGCTGGCTTGTCGACGATCAGGAAATCCTGGTCGCGATGAAGTTCGACCGGCGCACGCGACGCGCGGAAGAGCCCGCCTCGCGCATGTGGATCCCGCGACGGCGTCACGCGCCGGTCCGCAGCCGTCCGTCCCGCAGGCTCCCCAAGCCCTGCAAGGTCCGCATCGGGCAGCGCGAACGTGAGCTCCATGCCAGCGACCAGACGGAGCTCTGGCTTCGCCTTCTTGCCGTCGACGAGGATGCGGCCGCTGCGCAGGTGGCGGAAGATCGCCGACAGCGGCGTCGTCTTGAGAGCCTTCCGCAAGTAGCGGTCGAGCCTCTGGCCCGCATCGGCCTCGCCTACGGAACGGGAAAGCATGCAACCGATCATGGCGAGAGCACGAACGCACGCAACGACCATGGACATCACCATCCGCCACTGCACTTCTTGAGGCTATCGGCCTCGGGCTGCGGGTCTCGCAGCCACCATCCAGAACGAACTCGGAGTCCGCGCCACGCTCGAAGCCGGCAACATCGGCGAGTTCACCATCCTGTGCGACGGAGCCGTAGTGGCACAGAAGTCCGGACGCGAATGGCCCGACCCCAAGAAGGTCGTCGACGCGATCAGCATGCGGATGAAGTGATCCAAGGCGCGCGGCTCAGTTGCTGCGCGCCGTTGCAGCCGGTGGAAGAACAACTCCATCGCTGAGGCGCGATCTGCAGTCGCCCCGCTAGATCCAACCCGCGGCTTCCGCCAACTGCACCGCGTTGAGCGCTGCACCCTTGCGCAATTGGTCGCACGCGAGCCATAGCGCCACGCGGCGTCGATCTTGTTCCGGCTTATCGAGGTCGCTCTGCGCCCAACGGATGCGGCTTATGAGCAGTTCATCGCGCGCCGTCGCATTGCGCGCCGAGGCTGCATCAGGGCCCGCGTCAGGATGCAGCGACACGCCTTGTGCGCGCTGCAACGCAGCCCGCACTTGTTCGAGGCTCGCGCGACTCGACAGCGTGACCACCACCGCCTGGCAGTGCGCACGGCGAACGGGCACGCGCGCGCACGTTGCATCGATCGGCAACTCGGGCATGCCGAGAATGCGACGCGACTCGGCGACCAGCTTTTGCTCCTCTTCGTTGCAGAGGCTCTGTTCGTCGATTGCCGACTCGTGCGGGAACACATTGAACGCACACGGCTGCGGAAACGCGGATGCGTTCGGCTGCATGCCGTCGACCTGAGCCCTTGTCTCCGCCTCGAGAGCCTCGACCGCGGCGCGTCCTGCGCCCGACACGGCTTGGTAGGTCGCGACGGACACGTGCTCGATGCCAAACGCTGCCTGCAACGGCGACAGCGCGAGCACGAGCATGGTTGCCGAGCAGTTGGGGCTCGCGACGAGGCGAGCCGACGAAGCGGCCGTGAGATCGCGCGCGTTGACTTCGCTTACTACGAGCGGGACGTCGGCGCGTTCGCGAAACGCTGAACTGCAGTCCACCACGCGCACGCCTTGCGCGAGCAACCTCGGCGCGAGCGCGAGCGCGGCCTCCGCGGACACCGCGAGGAACGCGACGGAAAACTCAGCTCCGTCGCAGTCGCTCGCGTTGGCGAACGCGAGCGGCTCACCATGTCCGCGCTGCAAAAGCACGAGACGCAACTCGGCGCCCACCATGCCGCGAGCGCCCACCACTGCGATGCGAGCCTCAGCCATGCGCGCCCCCGGATGCATGCGCTGCGACGATCGTCGGCGTGTCGCTGCCGATTGCGCCGATCTCGAACGCAAACCCGTGCGCGCGCGCGAACGCGAGCGCCTTGTCCTGCACGAGCCGGCCGCCGCGCTGCGCCACTTCGGCATACGACGCGCGGAGCTGGCGCGACGCGCCGTGCAACGCCGCGGGATCCGCGTCGTGCAGTCCATCCACGTCCTTCACGAGCCGACACCGCGCAGCAAGGCGCTGCGCCAAGAACAACGCGGTCAAGTCCGAGCCGCCGCGGCCCAACAACACGGCGTTGCCGCGATCATCGATCGCGACGAACCCAGGAACGACGACCGCACCATGGCGCGCGAGCGCCTCGCGCACGCGCGGCAACGACACCGAGCAGAGATCCGCATCGAGCGGATCGCCGCACGCGACGAGCTCCATCGACGCAGGATCGAGTGCCATCGCATCGATGCCGTGCTCCTTCAGCGCCACCACGAGAGCCGCAGCACACTCGCACTCGCCCTGCCCCACGCGCAGCGCGATGGCATTGCCGGCCAACGGCTCGCGCTCGGCGCGGCATTCGGCGAGCAACTCGTCGGTGCGGCCGCGAAGCGCAGACACAACGGCGATCACGCGTTCGCCGCGCGCGATCGCGCGCGCAACTTCGCGGGCAGCGTCACCAAGCGCCGCGCGGTCGCGCAGCACCGAGCCGCCGAACTTCAGGACCGCGATCGATGCATCGTGCACGCGGCCATCATGGACGCCGCGTGCACGCGCGCAAGCGAGCCATACTGCGCCACCGACGAGAGCACCCGGGTATCACGAGCCCCGCATGCGCTGCGCTGTGTGCGCTGCGCTGTGTGCGTTCTGGCGCAAGAATCGCGTCGGCCACAGGCACGGCGACGCGCAGCGCGTGACGGCC
>CAIYFF010000228.1 GCA_903925435.1 uncultured Planctomycetota bacterium
AGCTCGACCACGCGATCGCGAAGGTCGAAGCCACCGACGCGGGCACGACCGTCTCGATCGAAGACCGCGGCCGCGCGCAGTTGCAGTGCATCGTCGAAGCGACGTTCGCTGACGGCAGCAAGAAGCGCGAGATCGTCACGACGCAGCACTGGAAGGACCACGTCACCGCGACGGTGAAGTTCGCGGGCAAGGCGGTCGCGGTGACGCTCGACCCGGACGTCACGACGATCGACGTCGAGCGCAAGAACAACGCGTGGAAGGCGGAGAAGAGCGAAGGCGACGAGAAGGGACGCTGACGGCGCGCGTTGCTGCGGGCACTACTTGAGCCCGCAGCAGCTTCCGTCGTGCTCGAAGTGATCTGGCACGATCCAGGTCGAAGCATCGCCGGCGAGGCGGCGTGAGAAGGGCCGCACGCGCACGGAGGTCGCAGGCGACTTGCGCACGATGCCAGCATCTGTCTGCCACGCGACGAACGCGAGACTCTGCACACCGGGGATGGCAGGGATCGTGAAGTCCGCCTTGCCCGCGATGATGGGCGCCTGCAGCTCATAGAGCGCGGACCGCGCGGGCACCCACATTGCGCCGAGTTCGCGCGACATCTCGGGCACATCCGCGACGCTAGCGCCGACGCGGAGGCGCGCGGTGCCGTTGTCAGAAAGGCCCGTGACCTGCAATCGCAGTTCGGCTCCGGTCTCTGGGATCCCGGTCACGACGCGAATGCGCGGCGGGGATTGCCCAGCCGGCGCGATCCACGTTTTGGTTTGGCGCACGAAGCCATAGGTCGGCTCGACCAAGAACGACGCCTCTTGGTCCGTCGAGGACACGAAATCGCCAATCGGGCTCGCGACGACATCCCAGCCACCGTTGTAGACCGCAGGCCATTGCGGCACGGTCATCGTCGGATGGAAGCGGCCGCCTTCGGCGGACGGCTCGCTCGATGAGATCGGCGCGTGCGCGAGCATGCGCACGCTGTCCTGGCCGTCCTTGCACTCGTAGCAGAAGTAGCCGCCCGTGAAGTGCGCGAGCGGGACTGCATCATGCGTGTGCGCATGGAAGTCGAGCATGCGCGACGCCGGATTGTGAACGGCATGGCCGTGATTGTTGCGATCCGCGAGCCATCCAATGACGGTCGGCATGCGGCCTTCGTGCAGCGAGGACGCGTCGAGCACGGCTGCCTTGCTGATCATGACGCCGGGCGCTGCTGCGAACGCAAACGCCTCGAAGCCCGCGGAGATGCGCGGAGCCCCGTCCGGCCCTGGCGGCAACGACACGACATTGTGGAACGTGCCGGTCGCGGGCCCCGCGAACACAGCGAGGCGCTGCGCCGTGTTCATGCGCGAAGGATCCGTCGCGTCATAGAACGCGAAGTAGGACGAGTTGCCGTGCAGCGGTTGCTGGATCGACGCGGCCCAGATGGGACGGCCGCCGACTTCGAGGAAGTGGCTGTCGAACAACGTCTGGTCGCCGGCGTCAGGACCGACGAACAACGACAACAACTGCGGCCGCATCGGGTCCGCCTTGAGGTCGAAGAACACCGCGGGCGAAGCGTGCGGCGTCAGCGGCGCTGGCAGCGGATCGGCCACGACATCGACGGCGTTGAGGACCATCAAGCCGCGCTCTGCGTCAATGCGCATGGTGTGCACGCCGCGCACGTCGACGGGCAATCCAATGTCGATCGGCCACCGCACGGTGACGACATTGGGGAAGTCCGTGACGTCCGTGATCTCGATCAGGTCCGTTCCACGCGACGCGTAGTAGACATAGGCGCGTTCCCTCCCATGTTGGTCGGTGATGCGGCACGCGCTCACGTCAGACCACACGACGCCATAGCCAGTGGAAGGCCAATACGTCTCAGCTCGCACTCGCCATTCGTCGTCCACGAGCGCGCCATAGACGCCCGTTGCGCCCGACGCGACAAACAGCCAGTCGTCGCGGAACTCACCCACCGCCGCGTCGAAGCGCGGCATGCGCACGACGTCGACGCCGCTATGGCTCGCGCACGACGGGTGAGAAAAGCGCACGATGCGCTCGATGCCGGTCGAATCCGCGAGCACCGGGTCGGATGGGACGAGCGGCGGAGCCACGGGCGGCGGGGACCCAGATCCGCCGGAGCAGGCGGCGAGCACCGCCAAAAGGGGCAACGCGACAACGAAGGGGATGCTCGGCATCGGCGACAACGCTGCGACACGAGGGGAAGAACGGTCGCAGGCATTGAAGGCTATCTCTGCGCGGTCGCCCGGGGCGCCAGGCCCACGCCCGGGCGCCGCATGCGCGCGTTCCGCCCTGTGCTGTGGGCCGATCCGCGCAGTCCCAGATCGAGCCATTGTGCTCGCTCCTCATCGCCGCAGGCTTCTGCCATGATCCCGCGCCTTGCCATGACCCGCCCACTCCCCCGCGCGTCCGGTCTCCTCGCATCCATCCTCGCTTGCGCGCTGCCGCTCGCGGCCCAGAAGGGCATCGCCGAGCCGCGTGTCAGCCTCGAGTTCAAGCCGCCGAAGGGTTGGACCGAGCTGCCGGGGCACGTCGATCGCGGCGCGACCATCCGCCTGTTCGCGGCGCCGCGCGCGTTGTCCGGCAAAAGCGAGAACACGCACACGCCGATCCTGCGCGTGATGTTCTTTGCCTCGGGCGGCGACGCGAGCAAGGACGTCGTGGACGGCCTGCCGCGCATGACGCCGTTCCGTTCGCTCGAGGACTTCGCCGTGCGCGGGCTCGGAG
>CAIYFF010000229.1 GCA_903925435.1 uncultured Planctomycetota bacterium
CAGCGCGCCGGGCTCAAGCTCGTCAACTTCACTGTCGAGCCGACGAGCGTGAAGGACGTGGCGGCGCATGGGTTTGGCTTGACGCTGCCTGCGCCCGATCAAGCTCAGCCGGCGCGCTACGACATGGGCACCAAGCATGCGCGTGCACTTGGCGGATCTGGGCGCTATCTCGCCACCGCTCGCCAAGTGCTCGATGGCATTCGCGCGTTCGTCGAGGCGGAAGGCTGGGTGCGCCCATGAAGACTGCGATCTCGAACATCGCCTGGAATCTTCCTGACGACGAGCGCGTCGCGGGTTGGATGAAGGAGCATCGGATCGGTGGTGTGGAGATTGCCCCCACGAAGATCTGGCCGAAGCCGCTCGAAGCGACCGTCGACCAACTGGTGTCCTACCGCCGATGGTGGGAGCAGCGTGGGATCTCGATCGTCGCGATGCAGGCGCTGCTGTTTGGTCGCGCGGACTTGGCGATCTTCGAGACGCAGGCAAAGCGCGAGGATGCGCTCGAATACCTCGAGCGCATCATGGCGATTGGGTCTGTGCTTGGAGCCGGGCCGTTGGTGTTCGGTTCGCCAAAGAACCGGAAGACCAATGGACTCCCAGCCAAGGAAGTTGAGGCGATAGCAGTCGACTTCTTTCGGCGGGCTGGCGATGCGGCGTTGCGCCATCACGTGACGCTTTGCATCGAACCAAATCCAACGCAGTACGACTGTGATTGGGTGACCTGCGCGCGCCACGGCATCGAGTTGGTCCGGAATGTGGATCACCCAGGCTTCCGTCTGCACCTCGACGCGGCGGGCATGCACTTGGCTGGCGATGACATCGAAGGTTGCCTCCGTGAGGCGCAAGACGTCATGTGCCACTTCCATGTCAGCGAGCCCAACCTTGGCTCCGTTGGCCTGGGCGGTGTCCAGCACGCCAAGCACGCGAGTGTGCTGAAGGCGCTTGGCTACAAGGGGTGGACTTCGGTGGAGATGAGGTTCGATCCGGTTGCTGACCTGGAGTCCGAACTACGGCGAGTGATGGGGCTTCTCCAGGCTACCTACGGCTAGCATCGTCTGGGCGTATGGGGCTCGGCTGAGCTCCTCGCTTTCTTCGCGTTCCTTGCGCAGATGTCCATGCGATCCCAGATCTTGCTCAGTGTGCCTCCGGCACTCGGTTGCGCTGCCGTGCTGTGGTTCGGATGGCCTGGCAGCATCTCGGTGGACACGGCGTCCCTCGTCCTGGAGGCCGAGCGCTCGGCATTCAGTGGCCACCAGGAGCCGATGTATGGGTTTCTGTGGTCGGTGGTCCTCGGCTTGTTGCCTGCGCGGGTTGCTCTTGTGGGCTGTTTCATTCTGCAAGTCGCCTTGTTTTGGTGGTCGTTTGGCAGACTCGCGCGGGGCGCGATGCAAGAAGGGGCTCCCGTTGCTGCGGTCCTGGCATCCCTTGCCGGATTCTTGCCGCCCTTGATGTGCTTCTGCTTCCACGTGGATTCCAACATCATCACGGGGGTTGCGTGGCTGGGAGCGCTCGGGCTATGCGCTCGACCTGGGGAGCGGCCGCCGCTTGCGCGGGCGGGGTTTTTGCTCTGGGTGGGCTTCATAGCGAGGTCAGGAATGATCCTCGGAGTCGTGCCAGTGGCTTTTGCGTGCCTGAGACTCGCAAAGCCTGCTACGAACGCATGGCGTGCGCTGGGGTGCGCATTGGCTTTCGGCGTAGGAGCTCAGGGTTTGTCTTATGTGACGAGCCGTGTGCTGCTGGGCGACCCGTCTCGCGACACGGTCCTCGCAGTGTCGCAGTACTTTGATATGGCTGGCATCTACGAGCGCACAGGGGTTCACCATGTGCCCA
>CAIYFF010000230.1 GCA_903925435.1 uncultured Planctomycetota bacterium
CCAGCTCGCCAGCGTCGAAGACGCGTTGGTAGAGGTTGGCGTGGTCCTCCGAAGCCTTGCCATAGAGCACCAGCATCTGATTGCCGGCGCCGCGCGCGAGCGCGAAATGCGCGTAGCTCTCGTTGCCGCTCTTCAGCGGCGGGTCCTCGGCGACGTCGGTCGTCTTCCACGCGTCCGCGTCGGGCCCACGCCACGCAACTGCGATCTTGCCTGCGCCCGCGTCCCATGCGCCGAGCGAGAACACGACATAACGACCGCCCGTTGCGTCTGCGGCAACGAGGCTGCTGTTGCAGACTCCGAGGTTGTTGGGGAACTCGCCGTGCACCGCCTCGTCGCTCGCTTGCACGAAGGCTCCCTTCGTCACGTCGAACGTGCGCACCGCCGTGATCGCGCCGTAGGGGCAGGTGCGATAGGAGCAATCGATCAGGTCGCCGCGCATCGAAACGTTGCTGCCGACGCCGTAGCTCGCGACGTTCACCTGCTGCAGCTTCGACCACTCCGCTCCATCGCGCGGCTTCCAACGCAAGCCCGTCGACCAACCGCAATCGAACGCTCCCTGCGGCGGGCTCCGATGGCTTCCGACGATCGCGACCACGTCTCCGCGCTCCGTGCAGTCGAGGTCGTTGGCGAAGTATTGGTCTTCGTCCCCCGACGCTTCCGCAAGCCGCGTGGGCTCGCCGATCCACGAGGACTTCTCGACGTCGTAGGCAACGTGCCACGGCTCACTCCAACCGCGATCGGTGGACACCGACAACAGCAGGTGAAGTTGCGCATTCGTCGGATCCGCGACGATCGCGCCACACGACGCGCGCTCGAGCGGCGCCTTGCAGCCGAGTTCCCAGCGCATGCCGTCGAGCGAACGCCACAACTCCACGCCCCACGTTGCTTCGATCTTTCGATCCGCGTCTGCGAGCCGACTGCGACCGAGGATCAACCACCACGCACCGTCGCGGCCGCGAGCGACCGCCTTGCCCCAGTTCGGAGCGCTGACCATTCGCTCGCCTTGCTCGGCGCGCGCGACCATCACCTCGCGGAACTCGCGAGCAGGTGTTTGCGCCGACGCCACCGCACACGCAACTGCGACCGCAACGCAGAGCGAGGCTGCTGGCTTCTGGCGGAAAGGAAGTGCGTGCATGGCGATCGTCATCAGGATGGCGAGTCCGCGCAGTTCTACAGCACGGCCGCGCCTGCTACGAAACGCGTGCAACCGGCGCGAATGCGCGGCCGAAAACTGCTCCGCCTCCATGCCGCACCCCGCGCTACGTCAAAAGGACCATCGCCCGTATCCGATCCCGCGGGAGCCGTGGGCCATCTCGATGCAGTGGACCGACCTCGCGTTCTTGCATTGGCCTATGCCAAAGGACGCGCTGCAGCGCCTGATGCCGCAAGGCCTCGAAGTCGAGACCTTCGATGGCGACGCGTGGCTCGGGATCGTGCCGTTCTGCATGCGCAAGACGCGCATTCGCTGCATGCCGCCGATCCCAGGCACGCACGACTTCCCCGAGTTGAACGTGCGGACCTACGTGCGCCACGGCGACAAGCACGGCGTGTGGTTCTTCAGCCTCGATGCGACGAGCAAGCTCGCGGTCGCGGGTGCACGCGCGACGTTTGGGCTGCCGTACTTCCGCGCCGAGATGCAGGTCGAACAACGCGGAATGCTCACCTCCTATGTCAGCCGCCGCGTCGACGATCGCGGCCCGCCTGCGCGCTTCGCCGCCGGCTATTGCAGCGGCAGCAACTCGCGCAGTGCAACGAAGGGCTCGCTCGAGCACTTTCTCGTGGAGCGCTACTGCTTGTTTGCAAAAGGCCGCGACGGGCAACTGCGCGTCGGCGAGATCGCGCACGCGCCGTGGCAGATCCAGTCGGCTTCGGTGCAACTCGGCGTCTGCGACATGACACGCGTGTGTGGCATCGCGTTGCCCGATTGCGCGCCGTTTGCGTTGTGCGCCGAGCCGATCGACGTGGTCGCGTGGCGGCCGATGCGCGTCCGCTGAAGCGATCCGCGCGCCACGCACGGCGGTCGGCGATAGTCGTCGCCGCGCCCGCATCGGGCATCCACTCACGACCATGAAGTCCATCCTCTCGTTCTTCCTCGGCGCAGCGGCATGCCTTTGCTGCGCAGCGACGTTCGGCGCAGATCGCACCACCGGCGTCACGACCCAAGACCCGCAGCAGATGGCCCGCGTGAAGAAGCTCACGCAGCCTGGTCCCGAGCACCAGAAGCTCGAAGCGTTCCTCGGCTCGTGGACGACCGAGTCCTCGTTCTTCATGAACGGGCAGAAGACTCCGGCGGAGAAGG
>CAIYFF010000231.1 GCA_903925435.1 uncultured Planctomycetota bacterium
CGACCGGCAGTAAAAGCCAAGGGGCCATCTTTCGAAGTGGGCATTCGGTGACGCATATAGCAAGTCTGGTCAACACCGTTGCGGATTGCAGCGCATGCGTCTTTGAACGTGCTTCCTTAGTTACGTGTAATGCACTCTGCCGTATCTCACGATGCGGGGGTGTTCTGTTGGCCCCTTGACTGCGAAGCTCCTACGCTCGAGGTTCGTGCTGGCACTGGCGCTGCCTCATGCATTCGCGAGTCTTGCGGTGAGCGTGCTCCTGCTGGTTCCGTGCGGGCCACATGTCGTGATCCAAATTGGGTCGGCGGCTTTGATCGAAGCCATCGCCACGCGCATTAAGTGGCGCACCGAGTTTGCCGTCGAGCCCAGGCGGTTTTCTGGGTCGATGCAATCGTCCGCGGCGACGAGTCAGTTCACCTTGGCGCGCAGGATGGCGTGGCCCCCAGCAAGCGTCAGCAATAGGTGCAGCATTCGCGGTCTCTGGACGCAGCGACTTAAGCCTTGAAGCGTTCGCGTGAGCGGGCAGGCGCGCGTCGATGGCAAATCTTCATCGCGAGGAATGCGAGGTCGGTCGCCGTGTCGGTGAAGCGTAGCCCTTCGTCGATCTTGAGGCCGTCGTTTGGCGCGGGCGGGTCGCGCCGAGGCTGGATTGCGCCATCGCGCGGCATGTCGCCGTAGTCACGTTGCCATCGACGTTCCAGTGCTCCGGGATCCGGCCGCGTTGTCCCGTCTGGCCAGGTTGCGTCGAGCAGAGTAGATTGGTCTCGTGCACTTCCTTGCTGCCAAACTGCGTCCCGCGACGCCACTGCGCCATAAGCGGGCCAGTGGCTTGGTCGAGGCGGAGTTCTGCTGAGCGTTCGAATATGACAGCAAGTCGAATCGAGTGTGACGACTTGGTCGTCGGCGGCGGCTTCTTTGGCTGCAGCCTCGCCGTCCATCTCCGCGAGGCGTGCGGCAGGAATGTGCTCGTGCTGGAGGCAGGTTCCGACCTTCTGCAGCGCGCGTCCTACACCAACCAGGCTCGCGTCCACAACGGCTACCACTATCCGCGCAGCTTGCTGACGGCCTTGCGATCGCGCGTCAACTACCCGCGGTTCCTTGCGAAGTTTGCGGACTGCATCGACGAGTCGTTCGAGAAGTACTACGCCATCAGCCGCGGCTTCTCGAAGGTCACAGCCAACCAGTTCCGCATCCTCTGCGAGACCATCGGAGCGCCGATCGCGCCGGCGCCGGCGCACGTGCGCAAGATGTTCGATTCGCATCTCGTCGAGGACGTGTTCACCGTTCGCGAGTGCGCGTTCGACTCGGTGAAGTTGAAGCGGCGCATGGCCTCCGAGATGGATCGGGTCGGAGTCGACCTGCGCCTGCAGAACGAAGCGAAGCGCGTGACGCAGCTGCCGAACGGCGAGCTATTGGTCGATTGCGCGGGCCCGGGTGGCGACTTCCAGGTGGTGTGCAAACGTGTGTTCAATTGCACCTATTCGCGAATCAATCGACTGCTCGAAGCCTCGGAGCTGCCCCTGATCCCGTTGAAGCACGAGTTGACCGAGATCTCGCTGGTCGAAGTGCCGGAGCCGATTCGGAACCTGGGCGTGACCGTGATGTGCGGCCCGTTCTTCTCGGTGATGCCGTTCCCATCTCGTGGCCTGCATTCCTTCAGCCACGTGCGCTACACGCCGCACTGCCAGTGGCAAGATGCGCAAGGGCAGCCCTACATGGACCCCTACTCTGTCGCGGCAGAGGGCCGTCGCCGCAGCAACTTTGTCCGCATGGTCGCGGATGCAAAGCGCTACATGCCAGTGCTCGCTGGATGCAAGCAAGCGGACTACCTGCTCGAGGTGAAGACCGTGCTGCCGCGTAGCGAAGTTGACGACAGTCGTCCGATCCTCTTCCGCCAAGACCATGGGCTGCCAGGGCTCAATTGCATTATGGGCGCGAAGATCGACAACATCTTCGACATGATCGAGTTCGTCTCTGCGGCAGAGTCGCTGGCAAGCCAAGGTATCGCATGAGTCTCTCTGATTGTTTTGTGTCCGTGGTCGCGCCGTTCTCCAACGACGCCGACATCGCCGAGTCCTTCGTTCGAGAGACCTCGGAAGTCCTGAAGCGTAACTACGCAAACTACGAGCTCGTGCTGGTCGACGATGGCTCGCGCGATGACACCGTTGCACGGGTCTCGAAGCTGCTGTCGCACATCGATTGCATTCGGCTGATTCCTTTGTCGCGCCCGTTTGGCCTCGAGGTGGCGATCTCCGCAGGCCTCGACTCGGCAATCGGTGACTACGTCGTGGTGGCGTTGCCGGAGACGGATCCGCCTTCTTTGATCCCGCAGATGGTCGAGCACTCGCGTTCTGGCCATCGCACGATTGTCGGCGTGCGCCGAACGCGCGGGGGCGATGGCGTGCTCCAGCGGATGGGCGCCAAGTTGTTCTATTGGTACTGCAACAACAAGCTGGGGTTGTCGATCCCGGAGAACTCCACCTACTTCCGCGTGTTGAGTCGACAAGCAGTCAACGCGATCACGCAGATCCGCGATCGGGCTCGCTTTCTTCGCGTGTTCAGCGCGGATGTTGGCTTTACGGCAGCTCCGTTCGAATACGACGCGATCTCGCGGCGCGCGAATCCGCGCCGACGTGGGCTCGAGGAGTCGATGCGCCTGGCGATACGCATCGTGGTCGCCAACAGCACGCATCCGCTGCGAGCCGTCAGTTGGCTCGGTCTGGTGCTCAGCCTGCTGAACGTGCTCTACATGGGCTACGTCGCACTGGTCTACTTGTTCAAGGATCGTGTGGCGGAGGGCTGGACGACGCTCTCGATCCAGAACGCAGTGATGTTCTTCTGTCTCTTCATGTTCGTCACCGTGCTCTGTGAATACGTCGGCCGCATCCTGAGCGAGTTGAGGTCCAGGCCGCACTACTTCACTCTGGAGGAGCGGAACAGCTCGGTGATCATCGCCAACGAGGACCGCAAGAACGTGACGACCCAGGCCACTGAGGAGCGCAGCGCGTGAACACGGTCAACGCAGTCATCCCTTCGGATCGGCAGGTGCCTTCGTACACAGTGACCGACTTCGCGCCGAAGCGTCATCGCTACTGTGTCGCGATCTTCGTCATCAACGAGAACGGCCGTCTGCTGCGCCAACTCGACAAGATGAAGCAAGTCGGAGCGCCACTCGACGTCGTGATCGCCGACGGCGGCAGCACTGACGGCTCGACGACTGAGGAGAACCTCTCGACGCGCGGAGTTCGCACGCTGCTCGTCAAGACGGGGGCCGGCAAACTCAGCGCGCAGATGCGCATGGCCTTCGATTGGGCGATGCAGCAAGGCTACGAGGGTGTCGTCACGATTGACGGCAACGACAAGGACGGGCCCGAGGCGCTGACGCGGTTCGTCGAAGCGCTCGACCAGGGAATCGACCATGTGCAGGGCAGTCGCTACGTGCCCGGCGGGGTCGCGATCAACACGCCGAAGCTGCGCACCCTGGGCATCAAGATCCTGCATGCGCCGTTGATCAGTCTCGCGTCGCGCTTCCGCTACACGGACACGACGAACGGCTTCCGCGCCTACAGCCGCAAGTTCCTGCTCGATCCGCGCGTGGATCCGTTCCGCGACGTCTTCTCGCGCTACGAACTGCACTACTACCTCGCGATCCGCGCCGCGCGCCTTTCCTTCCGAGTGAAGGAAGTGCCGGTGACGCGCGCCTACCCGGACAAGGGGCCGGTGCCGACCAAGATCAGCCCGTGGAAGGGCAATTGGCTCGTGCTCAAGACCCTGTTCAAGGCCTGCATGCACGGGTTTGACCCGCCGCGCGCCAACTGAGACCAAGACCCATGGCCAGCGCCCTCCTCGGCTACACCGGTTTCGTCGGCGGCACGCTGCAGCAGCAGCACCGATTTGACGATCTCTACAACTCGTCAAACATCGAACAGCTCGCCGGCAAGCAGTACGACCTCGTCGCCTGCGCTGCCGCGCCTGGCGTGAAGTGGAAGGCCAACAAGGAGCCCGAGCAGGACCTTGCGAGCATTCGGCGTTTGATGGCGCCCTTCGAGACTCTTCAGGCAAAGAAGGTCGTGCTGATCTCGACGGTCGATGTCTACACGAACCCCGTCGGATGCGATGAGGACACGCCGATCGACCGCAGCGCCGGCGGCGCCTATGGCAAGCATCGGTTGATGCTCGAGGACTACCTTGCAGAACGATTCGACACGCTTGTCGTGCGACTGCCGGGGCTGTTTGGCAAAGGCCTGCGGAAGAACGTGATCTTCGACATGCTCACCAACAACCGCGTGGACCAGATCGTCCCCAACGCGGTGTTCCAGTTCTATGACATGCAGCACCTCTGGCGCGACGTGGGGATCGCGCAGCGCGCCGGGCTCAAGCTCGTCAACTTCACTGTCGAGCCGACGAGCGTGAAGGACGTGGCGGCGCATGGGTTTGGCTTGACGCTGCCTGCGCCCGATCAAGCTCAGCC
>CAIYFF010000232.1 GCA_903925435.1 uncultured Planctomycetota bacterium
GGGGGCGAGCATGGTAGTGGGGCGCGAGCGCAGCGCGCGCCGGAAAACTCGCTCGCGCAGCGCGTGCTGTCAGAGCTTCCTGCTTCTTCATTCGCGGGTAGGATCCGCGCCCTCGCAATGGCCCACGAACGCGTCGATTCTGCGGCGATGCTGCGCATGCTCCCCTCGGTGGAGCGTCTGCTGCAGCACGCGGCGCTGGCTCCATTTCCGCGGGCCTTGGCCGTTCGTTGCGCGCGCGAAGTCGTGGACGACTTGCGCCAGAAGGCGCGGACGGGCGACGTCGATGGGAATGCGTTCCTGGCGCTCGCAGCCGAGCCCGCCGCCGCAGCTGCCGCGGCGGAGCGAGCACGGAGTTCGCAGCGCATGCGCCATCGGCGCGTAGTCAATGCGACGGGCATCGTGCTCCACACGGGCCTCGGCCGCGCGCCGCTCGCAGAACAGGCCACGCGCGCGATTGTCGACGCTGCGGGCTACGCGATCGTGGAAGTCGATCCGCGCACCGGCATCCGCGACCAACGCGAACTCGCCGTCTCGTCGTTGCTCGCGCAGACGACCGGCGCCGAGGCTGGGTTGGTCGTCAACAACAACGCGGCCGCGACGACGCTCGCGCTTGGCGCGTTGTGCTATGGCCTCGAAGTCGTCGTCTCGCGCGGCGAGCTCGTCGAGATCGGCGGCGGCTTCCGCGTGCCCGATGTGATGAAGCGCGCCGGATGCCTCATGGTCGAGGTCGGCGCGACCAACAAGACGCACTTGCGCGACTTCGAGGAGGCGGTGACGGAGCGCACTCGCGCGTTCCTGAAGGTGCACCCGAGCAACTTCCGCATCGAAGGGTTCGCTGGCGTGCCGCCGCTTGCAGACTTGTGCAAGCTCGCGCATGAGCGCGGCCTGTGGGTGCTCGACGACCTCGGCTCGGGCTTGATGGTCAACGATTCGATCCCCGGGCTCGATGGCGAGCCGCGCGTGCGCGAGAGCCTTGCAGCAGGAGCCGACGTCGTGTGCTTCTCGGGTGACAAGCTGCTCGGCGGGCCGCAGTGCGGCGTGCTGATCGGCAGCAAGAAGCACATTGCCGCGATGCGCGCGCATCCGCTCTACCGCGCGCTGCGTTGCGACAAGCTCACGCTCGCGGCCCTCGAAGCGACGCTGCTCGTGTATCGCGACGGTCAGCCGATGGAGGAGATCCCCGCGTTGCGCATGCTGTCCGCGCGCGCAGAAGAACTGAAGGAACGCAGCGACGCGCTGTGCAAGTTGCTGCCTCCAGGCGCATCGCATGTCGTGGCGAGCGAGTCGTTCGCAGGGTCCGGCGCCAATCCCGCGAAGCCGCTGCCGAGCTTCGCGGTTGCGATTGCCGGTGGCGACGCCCTCGCGGACCGATTGCGCGCGGCGATGCCCATTCCTGTGTTTGCTCGCGTTCACGACGGCCACGTGCTGTTCGACGCGCGCTCGTTGTTGTTCGAAGACCTGTCCGCGCTCGCGGCGACGATTCGCGGCGCGCTTTCCTCGTCATGACTGATCCCATCAAGAAGCGACTTACCGAGCACGCATCCAGCTCGGGTTGAGCCGCCAAGTTGCCACCGGGGAGCCTCGGGCAGGTTCTCCAGAAGCTCGGCACGATCGAGCATCCCGATCTCCTTGCGGGCCACCGCGGGTTCGAGGATGCCGGGATCTTTCGTATCGATTCCGAGCGAGCGCTCGTCCAAACGGTCGACTTCTTTCCGCCGATCGTCGACGACCCGCGGTGGTTTGGCCGCATCGCCGCGGCCAACGCGCTGTCCGACGTCTACGCGATGGGCGGCACGCCGATCACGGCGATGAACTTGGTGGGATGGCCCAAGGATCTCGACTTGGAGATCCTCGGCGAAGTGCTCGCAGGCGGGCTCGAGAAGGTGCGCGAAGCTGGCGCCGTGCTGTGCGGCGGCCACACGGTCAGCGACTCCGAAGTGAAGTTCGGCCTGTCGGTGACGGGCCTCGTGCATCCGCAGAAGTGGTGGCCCAACTCCGGCGCGCGCGAAGGTGACTCGCTGATCCTGACCAAGCCGCTCGGCATGGGGCCGGTATCGACGGCGATCAAGCGCGGGAGGGACGAGCTCGTCGACGTGTCGCGCGCGATGGCGCAGATGGCGACGCTCAATCGCGCTGCATGCGAAGCGATGCGCGGCATCGAGGTGCACGGCGCCACGGATGTGACGGGCTTCGGTCTCGTCGGCCATTCCTACGAGATGGCGGAGGGCTCTCGCCTCGTGCTCGAACTGTCGGCGCTCGCACTGCCGGTTTTCCCGGGCGCGCTCGATCTCGTGAAGAACGGCGTCACGTCGGGCGGATGCAATCGAGGCAAGCAGTGGTTTGGCCCCAAGGTGCGCATCGGCGAAGGCGTCGATGCCGCGCTGATGGACCTCTGCTTCGATGCCGAGACGAGCGGTGGCTTGCTGCTCGCCGTGCCAGAACGCGAAGCATTGGCTGCTCAGCGTCGGCTCGCGGATGCGGGCGTCGATTGCTACGCGCGCATCGGCACATTCCGTCGTCGCGTCGGCGACGAACCGCTGCTGCAGTTCGTCGCACGTTGACGGCGAGCGATCAGTTCTCGTTCAGCCAGCGCAGGCCGCTGGCGTCGGGCTTCGGCGCGGTCGCCGTGCCGAAGTCGGCGAAGTCGACCTTCAGGTAGGCAATGTTCTCGGCTTTCGCCGGCTTGCGCTCGGGAAGGCCCTTCTTGATCGGTTCCTTGCCGCGCTCGAGGGGCTTCTCTTCCTCCTCCTCGTCCTCTTCTGGCGCAGGCTCTTCGCCGTCGCCTGCTGCGGCGATCGCGAAGCGCACGTTGGCCATCATCGGATCCTCCTCGTAGACCTTGGCGCGGAGGCGCAACACTTCGCCAGAGTCGAGCGCAGTGAACAGTGCGAGGTCGATCTCGTACTTCTTCTCGGGCATCTCGCCGCCGAGCATGCCGCCGATCATCACGAACCCGCCGGGGCCGCCCGCTGCCGGCAGCGCGCCCGACAACGCAAGATCGCGGGCTTCGTCACCCTGCAGGCGCACCGTCAGGATCGCGACGTCGCGCTCCAACACCTTGCCAGCTTCGACGTGCACGACCTGGCGCACGTTCTGCGGCAACTCGGCGATCTGCGAGAACAGGAGGCGCGGCGACAGCGCGAACGGCAGCGGCGCGCCGGAGCCCAGCTGATCCTTGCGCAGCTTCCAGCCGGAGTCGGTCTCCACGATCATGCGACCGCCGCGAAGGATCGCCTTGTCGTCGCCGACCGTGACCCAGCGCTGCTCTTGGTCCCAGCCGCCCTTCACCTGCGTGCTGTCGTCGCCAAACGGGAAGTCCTGCCCACGCATCATCGCGAGGTCCGACTCGATGTCGGTGGCAAACGAGCCCGATGTCGCGGCGGTCATCGTCGTGCACGCGCGCATCAGCAGCGCGGTCGCCGCGTCGCTGCGTGCCTCGGGCACGCTGTTCGGCTTGGCAGTGGGGGCGGGA
>CAIYFF010000233.1 GCA_903925435.1 uncultured Planctomycetota bacterium
GACGAGATACTCAAATCGCAGCGGCCAGAAGAACTGCATGCCCCAGGTCGCATTCGTCGTTTCGTCCCACACGACGGCATTGGGCTGCATCACTTCGAGCTTGCCGTCGAACGCGCCATCGCGAAACGCATACGTCGTCGCAATCGAGCCGTCCGGCCTCAGTTGATAGGACTCGACGCCATTGTGCGCCTCGGTCTCGCCCGGGGCAGGAATGTGCGCCAACACATACCAATCGCCCATGAAGCGCTGCAGGTCCAACTGCTGCACGGTCGGCAATGGCGGGTGCGATGCACAGCCTGCCAGCAGCGACGTGAGCGCCGCAAAGATCCCTTTCTTGGCTGGCTTCACTTGGCGCCTCCGAGCATTGCCTTCCTCAGCGACTTCGTGGGCGGATTGGGGCCCAGGTAGAGCTTGACGAACAATCGGCGGAACGCGTCGTCGTCGATGTTGGCGCATTCCGTGCCGTTGTGCAGCGCGCGCATTCCTTTGCCCGGTTGCAAATAGAACGAAAACCGGTCGCCCTCGCCGACGTCGCGCATGGAGTCGCACAGTTGCTGCAAGGAAGCGGCATAGTCGTGCGGCTCGCCCTTCTGATTGACTTCGACCGATCCGCGCCATGCCGAGCACAGCTGCTCTTTGGTCAATGAGCGCACGAAGTGAAGGTGGATCACCATCGCTTGGTCTGCGCGCAGCGCGTCATCGACCGAAGGGATCGTTCGCTCGACGTACAACGCGCAGTCGTAGAGGTCGATGCCGAGGAAGCCCCACTCGCACATGCCTGCACCCTGGAGCGAAAGGCGCATGCCGTCGCAGTCGATCTCGGCGGGGAACTCGCCCTTGTCGCGCGCGATGGCGATGCGGAGTGGCTGCGGCGTTGGCGGCTCCACAGCTGGCGGCGGCGTCTTCTCCTGCTCGATCGCGGGCTGCGTCGGCGTTTGTGCAGCAGGCTGGATCTGGGCTGGGGCTGCCACCGCTGCGGGCTGCTGGTCGTGCTCCGGGCGGTTGGATGCGCTCATGCAGCTCCAGAGGGCTGCGGACGCGATCGCGGAGCCAGCAACAACGAAGATCATGCGAGCCATAGGCGAAAGGCTATCGCCGTGGAGCCGCGGTTGGATGCACGCTGGACCGTGCGTCCGATCCGGCCGCATCGTCAACTCGGGACGAAGTGCGGTGCACATCGGCGCCTTGGAGAGGCGTATCATCCGCCGCCTCTCCCAGGCCGCAGAGACGTCCCCATGCGATGGCGTCTCGTGCAGCCAACCGCTCATCGCCAAAGGCGCGTTCCCTACGCCATGACCAGGACTTCCCGTCGCGACTTTCTCGTCCATGGTGCCGCGATGGCGTTTGGCGGTCGGCTGCTCGCAGCGTCGCCAAGGCAGGACCGCCGCGCGCTGCCGATCGAGCCGCGCGTCGATGCAGTGATCCAGATCCACATGGCGGGCGGGCTGAGCCACATCGACACGTTCGATCCCAAGCCCGAGGCCGCGGTCGAAGTGCGCGGGCCGTTCTCGGCGATCGCGACGAAGCTCGATGGGTGTCGGTTCACTTCGCTGCTGCCGAAGACCGCGTCGATCGCCGACAAGCTCGTTGTCGTGCGTTCGATGACGCACACCGAAGCCGACCACGACCGCGGCGCGCATTCGGTGTTGACCGGCTACGCGCCGAGCCCCGCGATCGTCTATCCGTCGTTTGGTTCGGTCGTCGCGCACGAACTCGGCATGCGCAACGACCTGCCGCCGTATGTGTGCGTGCCCGGACCCAACAGCCCGTTCTTGCAGAACGGCTATCTCGGCAGCGCGCACGCGCCGTTCGCGGTCGGCGGCAATCCTGGCAATGC
>CAIYFF010000234.1 GCA_903925435.1 uncultured Planctomycetota bacterium
CTGCGTTCATGAAGACCGAAGCGGACGCGGATCAGCTGCTGCAGTGGATCTTCGAGGTCGGCACCGAGGCCGGCGTGCGTGTGACGGCGTTGCGCACGGACATGGATCACCCGCTCGGGCTTGCGCACGGCAATGCGCTCGAGATCATCGAGATCCTCGACTGCCTCGAAGGCAACGGCCCGCGCGACACGATGGATCTCACGCGCGTGCTCGCAATCGAGATGCTGTTGCTCGCCGGAGTCGCGAACGACGCGGACGCGGCGCGCGCGATGCTGGAGGAGAAGCTGCGCGACGGCTCGGTCCTGCGTTGCATGCAGCAGAACCTCGAGTTGCAAGGCGGCGACGCGCGCATCCTGTCGGACCGCAGTCTGCTCGGCCGTGCGCCAATCGTGGAAGCAGTGGTCGCGGAGCGGGACGGCTTCGTCACCGACGTCGACCCGCTCGCGCTGGGGCATGCGATCGTCGACCTGGGCGGCGGTCGCCGTTCGCCACAGGACGCGGTGGATCCGCAAGTCGGCATCGTGCTCGCGCGCACGCTCGGCGAGCCTGCGCAGCGCGGGGAGCCGCTCGCGTTCGTGCACGCGCGGACTGCGTCTGCGGCCGAAGCGGCCGTTGCCGCGGTGCGCAAGGCGATGCCTGTGTCTGACGAGCAGCGTTCGCGGCATGCCCTGGTGCAACGTCGCGTGGCGGCGAGCTGACAAGACTCTTCGACCAGTCGTTCCGCGCTTGACCGCGGACCCGCCGCGGTCGAACGTCAGCGACCATGCTGCATCCTTCGCGTCGCGCCGTCCTGTTGCTCGCGCCGTTGTGCCTGCTCTTGTCGTGCGGCGAGTCCGGCAAGCAGTCCGGCGCCTTGCGCATCGCAGTGATCCCCAAGGGCACACAGCACGTGTTCTGGAACGCGATCCACGCGGGCGCTGAGCAGGCAGCGAAGGAGCTCGGCGTCGAGATCCTGTGGAAGGGGCCAGCTCCGGAGGGCGATCGACAGGCGCAGATCCACTTGCTGCAGAACTTCGTGACGAGCGGCGTCAACGGCATCGTGCTCGCGCCGATCGACGAGCAGGCGCTGGCGCGACCGGTTGCCGATGCGGCGCAGAATGGCGTGCCGGTGGTGGTGATCGACTCGAGCTTGCAAGGCGACGCGCACGTTGCGTTCGTGGCGACGGACAACCGCAAGGGCGGCGAACTCGCCGGCAAGAAGCTCGGCGAAGAGCTCGGCGGCAAGGGCAAGGTGATCGTGCTGCGCTTCCAGCAAGGATCGGCGAGCACGACGCTGCGCGAAGAAGGCGCGCTATCCGCGCTCGCGGCATTCCCGGGCATCGAGGTCGTGTCGAAGGACCAGTATGCGGGCGACGAGCAGAAGGCGAAGGCAGCGGCCGCGGCGCTGCTGCTTGCGCATCCGGATGCGACCGGCGTGTTCTGTCCCAATGAATCGACGACGCACGGGTTCCTCGTGGCGCTGCAGCAGAGCGGCAAAGCGGGCACGATGAAGTTCACGGGCTTCGACGCGAGCGAGGCGTTGGTGAAGGGCCTGGAGCAGGGCCAGATCCATGGTCTCGTGCTGCAGGATCCCGTGACGATGGCGGCGCAAGGCGTGCGCGCATGCGTTGCCGCACTGCGGAAGCAGCCGGTCGAGAAGTTGCAGACCACGGAGCTTGCGCTCGCCACGCCGCAGAACTGCAAGGAGCCTCGCATCGCGTCGCTGCTGCAGCCAGACCTGTCGATCTTGAAGGGCCAATGACGCGCAATGGCTGTGCGCCGCGGCTGTCGATGCGCGGCGTCGCAGTTCGCTACGGCGAGACGCTTGCGCTCGATGGCGCCGACTTCGCCGTTGCGCCGGGTGAAGCGCGCGCGCTCCTTGGCGAGAACGGCGCTGGCAAGAGTTCGCTGCTCAAGGCGCTGTTCGGTTTTGCGCCCATGTGCGGCGGCGCAATCGAAGTCGACGGCGAGCCGTTCCATCCGTCGCTGCGCGCAGCAGAAGCGCGCGGCCTTGCGTTGGTGCACCAAGAACTGTCCCTCGTCCCGCACCTCACGGTCAAAGACGCCATCTTGCTCGGCGCGCATCGATCGCGCGGAATGTTCGTCGATCGACGTGCGCGCGATGACGCGGCGCGCCACGCATTGCAGCTTGCGGGCCGCAGCGACCTGCCGTTGTCCGCATCGGTCCGTTCCTTGACCGCGGCACAGCGTCAGATCGTCGAGATCGCGCGCGCATGCTCGCGTGCTTCACGTTTGATCGTGCTCGACGAGCCGACCAGTTCGCTCGGCGCCGACGACGCAGAGCGGCTCTACAGCGCGCTCGACGCGCTGCGTATGCGCGATGTGTCGGTGGTCTACGTCAGCCATGCGCTCGCAGAAGTGCGCCGCGTCGCGTCGTCGGCGACGGTGTTGCGCGACGGCCGCACTGCCTTTGCAGGCTCGCTCGACTCCGTCACGGACCAACAGCTCATCGCGCACATGGCGGGACGAGAGGTCGCGGAGGCTTCCGCATCCTCTCGCGGCGTGGCATCCGCAATCGCCCTGAAGGTCGAGCGGTTGTCGTGCGCTCCGGTCGGGCGCGAGGCGTCATTCGAGCTCCGCAACGGGGAGATCCACGGCATCGCAGGGCTCGCGGGCGCGGGCAGGACCGAGTTGCTCGAAGCGATCTTCTCGCTGCGCGCAACGAGCGGCGGCAGCGTCACGTTTGCGCCGGGTCATGCGCGCAGCATCGCAGGCTTGTGGAAGTCAGGTGTCGGCATGGTCCGAGAGGACCGCAAGCAC
>CAIYFF010000235.1 GCA_903925435.1 uncultured Planctomycetota bacterium
CATCGCGATGGCGCCTGCCAGCTCAGCGCGCACCAGATCCACATCGCCTTGGTGCGCAAGCAACGCGCGCACGGAGCCGAGCAACCCCTGGAGCCGGATTCGGTAGAGCTCCTGCGCGCGGCGCAGCGAGTCATGCCGTTGGCGCATCGCGATCAGGAGATCCGGATCCCGCGCGAAGATCCGCTCGACGCGACCCCAGATCTCGAGATTCTGCACCTTGCGGCCAACGTGCTCGCGGAACTCGCCATCCTCGGTCTCGCGCTCTTCCCAGCCCGCGGACACGAACCCTACTTCCGCGTTGTCCTCGATGCCGAGCGAGTCCAGGGCATCCCGCACGATCGGCACATGCCGTTGGGGCCCAAGGACGATGGCGCGTCGGACAGCTGGCTTCTTCTGCTTCATCGCGCGCATCATGCGGCGTCGTGCCGCCCATCGGAACGGTTCAGATGCGCTGCGCGATGCAGTCGAGGCGCTTCTTGTGCCGCTCCGCGAACACGGACTGGAAGTCGAAGCCGTCCACGAAGTCGAGGCGCGAATCCGTCGGCCTACGGCTCAGCAACTCGGCGTCGATCAGATTGAAGACGATCTCGCCAAAGTCTTCGCTGCTGCGGATGCCCCACTGCTCGAACACGACCGGCGCCATGGGGCCGAACTGCTCGGAAGCGAAGTCCTTGATGAAGTGGAGAAGTTCACGCCCGCCGACGTGGCGCTCTTCGCCCGTCATCTGGTCCTTCCCCATGTGCGACATCGTGAAGTCGAGGGCGTCCAGGATGAAGTAGTACGCGTTGCGCGAGAACCGATGGTCCCGCATGCGCACGTCTTGGATCCGATCCTCGAGAACGTCTTGTTCCGAAACTCCCATTGCAACGGCTCCTCAGGGTGCGAACGTCAGTGCAGCGAGCACTGCGTGTATCGACCGGACAGGAACCGCCCTTGAGCCGCGCGAGGCTGACCTGCCCCATTGCGCGAACTCCCCCTGTCGCTACCTCGAGATTCCGCTTCGACGACGTCGGCTCCACTGCACGAGCAGCCCGACCAAGGCCTGCTCCGGAGGAATCTGGACTTCCAGATCCTGCTCCGCACAGAGCGCCAACGTCATCAAATCGGTCCATGGTTGCGACTCGGCCGGAGGGTAGGAACCACTTTCGGCGCGCGCAAGGGCACGCAAGTTCGCACTCGCGACGTCGCGCATCGCGCGCAGCATTCCACGAGCGACCGACTGCGCCGATCCGGGTCCATCGCCCAGGGCCAACGCCTCCCGAACCACGGCAACCGGACGCAATGGCTTGTTGCCTTCACAGATCCCCGCAACGAGATCGTGGAGCTGTACTGCCTGTTCGGTGCACGCCTCGATCGCGAGCCCCAAGCTGCCGCGACACCCCGCGACCGCGCGTGAAAAAAATGCGGCGCGGCCCGGAATTCTGGACTGCAACTCGCGAGCGATCGCCTCATCGGACAACCGACGCACGCCAATGCGTTCGGCGCGCGACCGGACCGTGGGCAACATCGCTTCCGGGCTCGACGCGCACAGCAGCAAGAACGTGTTCACGCCCGGCTCCTCGAGCGTCTTCAGCAAGGCGTTCTGGCCCTCGGGATTCAGCGCGGACGCGGGATCGATCACGACCACGCGCGCACGGCCTTCCACCGAGTGATGCAACAGCGAATCGAGGACCGAGCGCACTGCGTCGACACGGATCTCGCGCTTGCCCGACTCCGGCGCCAACACGTGCAGATCCGGATGCTGGCCAGTCTGCACACGACGGCACGCTCGACACACACCGCACGGCTGCTCGTTGTCGAGATCCGAGGGGCACAGCAACGCGCCAGCGATCCATCGCGCAACGACACTCTTGCCGCACCCCGGCGAACCGCTGAGCAACAGCGCGTGATGCATCCGAAGCGACCGCGCGGCGCGCAGCGTGCGCGCGAGCAACGCGCCCTGGCCGATCGGTGGAACGAGCCTCGTGTCCTCGCGCGGCTTTGCTGACGCCTTCGCCTCGGCATTCGCCGCAGCTGCGCGCCCCGCAGAGCCTTTGCCTCGCTCGGTCATCGCAAAAAGCGCAGCGCGCGCTGCTGCAGCGTCGCCTGAACTGCTGCAAACGGCCAGCGAGCATCGACGACACAGAACGTCGGATCCCGCCGAGCCACTTCGAGGTAGCCCTGTCGCACGCGTTCGTGGAAACCGGAATCGCGGCCTTCGATGCGATCCTTCGCCCGCGCCGATCTGCGCCGCATCGCCGTGGCGACGTCGCAATCGAGCACGAACACCGCGTCCGGCAACCACGGGCCGTGCGCGCGTCGAGTCAGGTCGAGGACAAGATCGAGCGGCACGCCGGGCTGCGACGCGAAGCACTGGTAGGCGAGCGTCGATGCAAAGCAGCGTTCGGCCACCACTACTTCGCCCCGCTTCAGCGCAGGACCGATCACGCGTGCGACGAGTTCGGCGCGAGCCGCGGTGAACAGCAGGGCCTCACTGAGCGGCTGCAAATCGCCCGTCTCGGGCGACAACAGCAATTGGCGCAAATGCTCCCCGACCGGAGTCGAGCCGGGCTCCCGCAGGTGATGCACTTTGCGACCGCGCGAGCGCAAGAACTCCACCAGCGCGCGCGACTGCGTGCTCTTGCCACCGCCGTCCGGTCCGTCGAGAACGAGGTAGGCCACGTCAGAGCAACCCCTCGACCAACGTTCGAATCTCTGGCTTCTGCGCCATGTCGTCATCGAGCGAACGCGTCATGTAGCTGACCGCGGCGCGAGTGCGCGAAGACATGTAGCGACCGACTTCGGCGCGGCTCAGCCCTTCTTGCACGCACAAGAACGCGAGAACCTTGCGCGCGAGGCTGACCTGACGGCCTTGGCCTTTGCCGAGCAGGTCCGCTGAGGTCACCTGCATGCGCTCGCACACGCGGTCGCGAATGCGACCGAAGGTGCGGCCCGGATCGATCAGTTCGAGATACTTCTTCGGCAAGCCGCCTTCGCGCGAACGCGCCCATGCCGCGCGAATCTCGGGGAACGTGCCTGCCGCCTTCTGCGCGAGACCTTCGATCGCCTCCGCGCGGCCGTTGCGCGATGGCGCTCCTTCGAGTGCGCGCAAGTAACGCAGGCGGCCAAGCGCGCTCGGCGGATCGATCTTCGTCACAAACCCGGCCATCAGCCGTGTGCACAACGAAGCATCGAGGTCGCGGATCTCCTTCGGATGCCAGCGCGACGACAGGATCGTCGTCAGCCCTGCGCGCTCTCGATCCTCCATCAACTGGCCGAGGAACTGTTGCAACCGAGGCTTGCCAGCGCAGCGATGCACTTCGTCGACGATCAGCACCGTCGGCTCCGCGAGCTCGCGCTGCAGCGACTCGACGCGACGTTCCAGGTGAACGGACTGGAAGGCCTTCAGCAGTTGCGGCAAGTCGAACCAGACACACGGGGCCGAGTCGCGGAAGCTGCGCAGCAAGAACGTCTTGCCGACGCCTGACGGGCCGTGGAAGAAAAACAGACTCGATGGGAGCAGCGAGGCAGACTCCTCCTCACGAGGAGAGCTCCGCTGCAGCAGGCTCCGCAGCACCAACCAAGCCGTCCGGTTGCCGTCGTCGATGATCGGCTGCTGCGGCGACACATCCAACTGCGCGAGGTCTTCCGACTCCGCCGGCTCTTGCAGTTCGACCTGGACCGCGACACCGATCTCGCGGGAAAGGACCTCCGCCAACAGCGGCCGGAACAGGCGCTGCACGCGGTCCCGCACCATCCGGCTCTTCGCCTCGAGGTAGACGATGCCACGCTCCAGCAGCACAGGGCGCAGCTCTCCGAGCCATGCTGTGTAGGCAGCATCGCCGGCGGCAGCGCGCAGGTTGTCCTGCACGTTGGTCCAGCTGAGCTTGAGCAGGTCGAGCATCGTCGGGGTGGAACGAGAATCGGGGCAGGGCCGCGGAACGCCGCACGCTAGAAGTCCGCTCGCTGCGAGGCAAGACCGCCGCCTCGCGACTGCGCACCGAGCGAGCGCGAGCGAGCAGAGGATTTCTCACGACACGATTGCATCAGCGCGGGCGCCACTCCTCACAAAGCGCCCTGGCCTCATCCGCTGCCTTGCTCGCCGGCCACTCCTTGGCGACTCGCTGCGCAAGCTGGTACGCGCGCTCGCGTTCGCCCAAGCGGTCACGCAACTTCGCGGCGCGCAGCAACAACCCGCCGCGCTCCTCGCGTTCCGCGGGGTCCTCGATTGCAGGCCGCTCCGCGCCACGCGCCGCATACTTGCGGTCCAGCGCGGGCAGCACCGCCGCACCCACCTCGAACTCCATCGCAGCCCGCGCGAGGCGGCCGCCGAGTTCGTGGCACTCGCCGAGCCGCACGTGCAACTCGCGCCGGAACGGATCGATCTGGTTGCACTGCTCCAACCACGCAAGCTCGTCCTCGCGGTCGCCAGCTTCTCGACTGCGCTCCGCCAACGTCCAACGTGGCGCGTACGCGCGCGCCGTTCGCTTGCAGTAGGCGCGCAGCTGCAGGATCGCATCGTCTTGCCGTCCCTGCTCGCGATGAATCGCCGCGATCAACAATTCGGGCGCGTTGTCCTGCTCGGTGCAGTTCGGCCAGCACCGCTTGGCAGCTTCGAACTGCTGGACGGCAGCGTCCGCATCGCCATTGGCCAACAGGGCACGTCCGTAGGCGATGCGCGAATCGAAGTCGTCCGCCCCCGCCAGGAACGCCTCCTGCCAACACCCGAGTGCCTCCGCCATCGACTGCCGTTGCGCCAACATGGCGGCGCGAACGAGCAACGCGCGGCCGTTCTTCGGCTGCTGCTGCAGCGCAAACGCGAGGTGCGGCCCAGCATCCACGGGGTTGCTGCGCTGCATGAAGGCCCAGGCAAGATCGATGCGGGCTTGGATCTCGTCGGGATCCTTCGCCACGCGCATGAGCAAGCGATGCACCGCGTTGTCGTCGAACCGCGGCACGAGCTGCATGCCGCGCAACTTGTCGCTTTCGATCCAACGCAGGAGCCGTGCGTCGAACTCGGCGGACGAGATGCCCAGCGCGCGCTCGAAGGCGTCTTCGTTGTCGAGGTCGTCACCAAACGCTTCCAGCAGCGCGATCGCCTTGTCGAAGCCGAAGTCGCGCGCGATCAAGTCGACGATCAGACCGCCTTGGTAGTAACCGAACAGGATGCGCTCACCGCGGAAGAGCCGATTGAGCAAACGAACCGGCGGTATGTCCTTGTTGTAGAACGCATCGAACAACTCGCGGTCCATGCCGCGCTCCCACGTGGGATCGCGCTGCTTCTCCTCGTGCACCGAGAAGCCTTCCGTGAGCCATCGCGGCACTCGGTGCTTCGAGACGCCGAGCGTGAGCACGTGCGCGTACTCGTGCCACATCGTCGCCTGCCACATGAAGTCCTGACGACGAAGGTCTGAGTCGCCAGGCGACACGAGCGTCAGGAACTTGCCGAAGCACGCGCCGAGCGCGGTGAAGCCACGGAACCCAACCGTGCGCACCGAGAAGTCATCCCACGTGTGGAACACCTCGACGGCGACCTTGCCTTCGGGCACGTGGCCATACTTCTTGCCCAGCGTCTCCGACGCCTCGAGACACAGAGGCATCAAGTACTCCTGCAGAACACCTTGGTCATCGCGATGGAACGAGACGACGAAGCGATCGTTCTCGACGCGCTCATAGCTCTCGTCGAGCTTCTGCTGCACCGCGAGCGCGTTGTTGCGCCACGGATCGACGAATCCAGGCTGCAGCGACTTCGCGCGCAACAGCACCTCCTTCGCACGCGCGCCCTGCCCGGTGTAGACCAATGCCTTGCCGAGACCATGCAGCGCCTCGACGTCGTTGGCGTCGGCAGCGATCGCAGCCTCGTAGAACGGGATCGAATCCGCGAAGCGATAGAGCGCGACGAGATGGTCCGCGAGAACGCGATCGACATCGGGTTGCGAAGGATCGCCCACGAGCGCCTTCTTGCGCTGCTCCTC
The DNA here is from genome assembly GCA_903925435.1 of uncultured Planctomycetota bacterium. Lineage (GTDB taxonomy): Bacteria > Planctomycetota > UBA1135 > UBA1135 > UBA2386 > SXPK01. The sequence continues at coordinate 5,955 of CAIYFF010000235.1, forward strand.
GTAATCCTCGTCGTCGTGCAACAACCAAGCAGCCGCAGCACGATGCGCGAGCGCGAGCTTGTGGCGAGGATTGACGACGAGCGCTTGGTCGAGAGCCTCCTTCGCGTCCTTGTAGCGGCGGTCGTCGAGGATCCGCGCGCCGCGCAATACGAGCGCATCCATGCAGCGCGGGTTCTGCTCCAAGACGCGGTCGAGATACCGCTCGGTCTTGGCGCCATCGAGCACTGCGTTCGCGGAGCGCAGTCGATAGATCCAAAGCAGCGCTTCCTCGATGTCTCCGTGCTGGTCGAGCACGAGCTTCAGGTCCTTCTCGCCGCTCGGAAACCCGTTGGCCTCGCCATAGACCTGGAATCGAAGGATGCCGAGCGTGAGCCGCGCCGGCATGAGGTCCTTGGACAACTCCAGCGCGCGCACCAACTCCTCGCTAGCAGCTGCGATTTGGTCTCGACCGCCCAGCCTCCAGCGACAACGCGCGCGGTGCGCGAGCTCTTCCGCCTTCTCCGGCTGAGGCCCCTGCAGAGCCTTCTCCCAAGTCGATCGCGCCTCCTGCCTGCGACCCATCGCATAGAGCACGTCGCCACGTTCGTAGGTCGCTTCGAGATCGCGCCCGCCCTGCTCCAACGCGCTCCAGATCGCGAGGGCCCCGTCGTAGTCGCCTTGCGCCGCGAGAGCGCGCGCCAGCGCTTCCTGCGGCTCACGACCGCTGCGTTGCGGCTCCCCCAGTTCCCCGATCCCGCGCGCAACATCGCGGTAGTTGCCGCGACGCAGTTCGATCTGCAGCAGACCGCAGCGCGCGGTCAACAACACGGATGGAGAGGGGCGATCCTCTTCGCGCTCTTCCTCGGCGGCCTCGAGGATCTCTTGGAATGCGTTCTCGGCCGAGCGCAGTTCCCCCTTGTCGAAGTTCTTCTGCGCGTCTTGCAGCAGCACCGCAAACTCGCTGGCGTCGTCTTGCGCACGCAACGCGACACTGCCGACGAAGAGCGTCGCGAACACGAAGTGCGCGACGAAGCCCAACCAACGCATGTGCATCGCCGCACGATAGGACCGCGGCGAGCGCCGGTCGAGCGGCGGCGCAAAGCACGCCGCTACTGCAGCCCGTACTCGCGGATCTTGCGGTAGAGAGTCCGCTCGCTGATTCCCATCGACTTCGCAGCCTTCTGGCGGTTGCCCTGGCACAACTGCAGCGCGACCCGGATGTGGTTCTGCTCCACCTCCTGCGCGGTGTGCCCGGCGAGGAACTGCCAACTGTCCTGGCCCGCCGGAATCGGCGCCCAGATCTCGGGCGGCAGGTCATTGCGCGTGAGGATGTTGCCGCGCGCGCGCACGACCATCGACTCGATCGCGTTCTTCAGCTCGCGCACGTTGCCGGGCCAGTCGTATTGCACGAGTGGCACCAACGCCTCGCGATCGATGGAGTCCACGCCCTTCGAGTGCATCTCGGCAAACCGCTTCACGAAGTGGTCGACGAGCAGCTTGATGTCCGCGCGACGCTCGCGCAGCGGCGGCAACTCGATCGTGACGACTCGCAGGCGGAAGTAGAGATCTTGACGGAACGATCCGTCCTTCACCTTCTGCAGCAAATCCGCGTTCGTCGCCGCGAGCACTCGGCAATCGACAGGCCGCATGCGATTGTCGCCAAGGCGCGCCACCGCGCGTTCCTCGAGCACGCGCAGCAACTTGACCTGAGTCTGCAGTGGCATGTCGCCCACTTCGTCGAGCAGCAGCGTGCCGCCGTTCGCGTATTCGAACTTGCCTTCGCGATCCGCGACGGCGCCCGTGAACGCGCCCTTCACGTGCCCGAACAACTCGCTCTCGATCGTGCCTTCGCTCATGCCGCCGCAGTTGATCGGCACGAACGGCTTCTGGTGCCGCGGCGACAACTTGTGCATGGCGTGGGCGATCAGCTCCTTGCCGGTGCCCGACTCGCCGAGGATCAGAACCGACGCTGCCGTAGGGGCGATCTGGCGAACGGTGTCGAGCACGCGCCGCATGCGCGGGTCCTGACCCACGATGCCATCGATGCCGAAGGACCGCTCCAACTGGCCGCGCATGTCCTCGTAGCGCAGGTCCTTCTGGTGGTCCTCGAGGCACTTCTTGACCTTGGTGCGAAGGTCTTTGAGGTCCACCGGCTTCTCGACGTAGTAGGTGGCGCCCTTCTCCATCGCCTGCACCGCCACGTCGCGGCTGCCGTGTCCGGTCAGCATGACCACGCGCGAGTTCGCGTAGTTGTCACGCGCCGCTTGCAGCACCGCAAAGCCGTCGAGGTCCTTCATCACGAGGTCCGTGACGACGACCGCAAAGCGTCGGTTCTTCAGGATCTCGACCGCAGCACGGCCACTATCGGCTTCCGTGATCTCCACGGGCAGGCTTTCGAGCGCAGCGACGAGCGTCTGCCGCAGATTGTCGTCGTCGTCGACGACGAGGATGGGGTCGATGCTCATGCCGGTACTTGGATGCTATGCGTGGATCTTGCCGGGGAGCCGCATCGTGAACTGCGTGCCCTTCCCGACTTCCGAGGTGAACGTCAGCGCGCCGCCGTGCTCCTCGACGACGCGGCGCACGGTCGGCAGTCCGAGGCCGGTGCCCGTCTTCTTCGTGCTGAAGTAGGGATCGAAGATGCGCGGCTGCACTTCGGGCGCGATGCCGGCGCCGGTGTCCGTGACGCGCACCAACACGTCGTCGCCGTCACGCTGGCTCGAGACGAGCACCTGGCCGCCATCGGGCGTCGACTCGCCGGCATTGCGCAACAGGTTGACCACTGCAGCCTGCAAGTGGTCCCAATCCGCCGGCACCTTGCCGACCGCGCCGGGGTAGAAGCGCAGCGAGACGTTGCGCTCGCGCAACAACGGAGCGTGGAAGTCGACGATGGCCTGCAACCGCTGGTCGAGGTCAATGGGCACGAGCATCGGCTCGGGCGCGCGCGCGAAACTGAGGAACTCCTCGAGGATCTTCTGCAGTCGGCGCACCTCGGCTTCCACGGTGCTGATGCGCTTCTGTGTGCGCTTGTCGCGCGTCGTCTCCGCGTCCTTGAAGTCCTCTAGGACGAGTTGGAGGTTGAGGCCGATCGTCGACAGCGGGTTGCGCACCTCGTGCGCAAAGCCAGCCAGCAACGCGCCGAGTTCGGCAAGGCGCTGCGTGCGGATCCTCGCTTGCCGTTCTTCGCGCGTGTGGTTCGCCATGGTCGGTCGGGCGACCATAGAAACGCGCCGCGAGGGAGTCAAATCGGCAGAGTCGCGCTATGGTGCGACGAAATGCCAGTCGAACGCATCGTGTTGCCAAAGCCTGCGCCCGCCGCAATGGCACAACGCGCGGCCGATGCGCTGCGTCGGAAGTCGCTCGTCGTGATGCCCACCGAGACCGTCTACGGCTGCGCGGCACTCGCGAGCGACGCGGGAGCAATGGAGCGCCTTGCTGTGACGGTCGGCGGGAAGGGCCGCGCCTTTGCGCTGCATGTTGGCGACGTCGACTCGGCCCGCGCCCTCGGCGACTTCTCCGACCTTCGGGCAACTAGGCTCGCGGCCCGCTATTGGCCAGGCCCACTCACGCTCGTCGTGCCGTCGCTGCTGCGTGCAACGGAAACGATCGGCGTCCGCGTGCCTGCGCATGCCTTCGTCCAACAGGTCGTCCACGCGCTCGGCGAACCCATCGCGATCGCGGCCATCGGGACCCAAGACCACTGGGCGGTGACGCTTGACGATGCGATCGCGTCCCTGTTCGCGGAGGTCGAACTCGCGTTCGACGGCGGCAGAACCCCCATCGGCACTCCTTCCACCGTAGTGCGTTGCACGGGACCCGCGCTCGAAACCTTGCGCGAAGGCATACTGGGCCGCGCCGAACTCATGAGCACCTCCGCCGCAACCGTCCTGTTCGTCTGCACGGGCAACACATGTCGCTCACCGATGGCAGAAGCGATCGCACGCGCAGCGATCAGCAAGCGCCTTGGCTGCGAACCGAACGAAGTCGAGGCGCGCGGAATCCGTTTTGCGAGCGCCGGCACCGGCACCATGGACGGAGTGCCTGCGAGTCCAGGAAGCCTCGCGGCATCCGCCGAGCAAGGTCTCGACCTGTCGTCACACCAGAGCACCGCGCTCCGCGGCGAATCGGCGCGCAAGGCTGCGCAGGTCCTGTGCCTGTCGCAATCGCACCTCGAAGCGGTGCTCGACCTGGCGCCGGATCTCGAAGGCCGCGCCGTGCTGCTGCGCAAGGATGGCGGCGACATCAGCGACCCCTACGGCGGCAGCCTTGCCGTCTACCGCCGCACGCGCGACCAGATCGCCGAAGCCGTGGCGTCGCGCGTCGACGAATGGATGGCGCTGCTGCCGAAGAACGCACGTCGCTAACAGCGCACGATGGCGAGCGCCACGCTCGCGCGTCACCAGCGCAGCAACAGCAACTCGCTGCAGAACCCTGGCCCCATCGCCAACATGACGCCGGGGCTGCCTGGAGCCGGACGTCGCGTGGCCATCGTGTCCTCGAGGATCAGCAGCACCGACGCGCTCGACAGATTGCCCGCGCGCTCGAGATGACTCCAACTGCACTGGAGATCGCTCTCCGTGATGCCGAGTCCTTCCTGCAAACCAAGGAGCACCTTGGGCCCACCCGGGTGGCACACCCAACTCTTCACGTCCTTCCGCGACATCCCACGATCCGCGAGGAAGCGATCGATGTCCTGCGGCAATCGTTCGCGCGCCACAGTCGGAACCTGCGGCGACAGGATGATCTGGAACCCGTGCGCGCCAATGTTCCAGCCCATCACGTCTTCGGTGTCGCGATAGAACACCGAACGCGTTGCTTCGATCGTGGGCCCATCTCCAGCGCGTTCTGCGCCCACCACCACGGCGCAACTCGCGCCATCGCCGAACAGCCCAGTGCTGATCAGGTTCGCAACCGAAGCATCGCTGCGCTGCAGCGTCAGCGAGCACAATTCCACCGTGAGCACTAGCGCAACGCCGCGCTTGTCGCCTCGCGCGTAATCACAGGCGCGCGACACCGCGGCAGCGCCTGCCGCGCAACCCATGCCGAACATCGGCACGCGGCGCACATCTTCGCGCATGCCCATTCGATTCATCAGGCGAGCTTCGAGCGATGGGCTCGCGAGGCCGGTCACCGTCGAGAAGAAGAACGCATCGACGTCCTTCGGCTGCAAGCCTGCGCGGTCGAGCGCCGCGCGCACGGCGCGTTCGCCGAGATCGAGCGCACACCGCAACCACGCCGCGTTGAAGTCAGAGAACGTCTTCAGTGCTGCGTATTCCTCCAGAGGCAGCGCGAGGCAGCGAGTATTGACCCGCGTGTTCTCGTGCAGTGCAGCAATGCGACGCGCGGCAGAAGGTTCTCCCTCGAACACGCGCTCGAGATAGCGCGTGAGGGTCGGCTGGTCGTAGACATGCTTCGGCAGGGCGCTGCCGACTGCGGCGATCTTCATCAGGGTGCTCGTCTCGGAATCATGTAGGGCACGGCGCGCCGATAGCGTTCGAAGCGGTCGCCGTAGATCCGCAACCAGCGTCGTTCCTTGAGCCGCGGACCAACGACGCAGTAGAGGGTCCAGACGGCGCAGAGCGCAAGCCAGTCCAGAGTCCAACATGGCGCGGTCAACAGGACCAGGGCGAAGCCGAGGTAGATGGGCTGGCGGCAGAAGCGAAACAATCCGCGCTCAGGCAGGCCGCCGTAGCGCACTTCGCGCGATTGGACAACCGCAGTCCATCCCACAGCGCCCGTCTGCAGCGCAAGGCCTGCGTCCGAGAGCGCCTTCACCAAGAACGCCCATGCGCACGCAAACACGATCGCGTGCGCGAGCAGCGCCACTCCGGATGGATCCCGCCACACGATGCCCGTTGGCGACCAGAGCCAGAAGGCCGCGAGCAACTGCAGCGATCCGATCCACGCATAGGTCGTAGTCGCAAGCCGGCCGCCGCCCCACGGCGCGATCCTGCGTAGCACGGACCTCCCGTGCGTGGACAACAGCCACGAATGGAGCAGCGGGAACTGCAACGCGAGCGCTGCATTGGCCGCGAACGCGAGGGCGCCGTGTAGCAAACCGAACCCGCACTGCATGCCGGTGGACAACGCGTACGCCATCGAACCCACCGCTAACGCGAACGTCGCATGCGCGGCGAGCCCGTAGGCGATCGCGAACACCTTGAGCACGGGACCAGCGTTCATCGCGCCTCCTTGACGAATCCCATGCAGTAGGACACCGCCATGCTTCGTGCGGGGGCAAGCTGAACGCACCGGCTACGGAGCGACGCGAGGAGGCGTGGGCGCTCGCCGCATGCATGCGTGGCGCGCAGGCCTGCGGCAGATGCAGAATCGCGAAGTTCCGAAGGGCGCACGAACATGCGCGCGTCATGCGTTCCGCGCGGGATCAAACCAAGGCCCTCGCCGAGCCAGACTGCGAGCACACGTGCGCGCATCGTGCGATTGATCGTGTTGACGAACAGCGCGCCGCCGGGCCGAAGCATCCTGGCCGCGGCTGCAACCGCGACGCGAGGCTCTGGCAGGTGCTCCACGACGTCGCACAGCATCGCGAGGTCCACGGTCTCGTCTGCGATGCCTGGCGCCGCGATGTCACCGCACACGAAGTGGGCGCGCGGCTCCGCTTGCTGCGATGCGGACCGCAGTGCGTTGTGGGCGCGATCCACTCCGACCACGCGCGCTCCCGTGCGAGCGAGCGCCACGGACATCAAGCCGCCGCCGCAGCCCAGGTCGGCGACGACAGCCGGCAGCTGTGTGGGAAACCAATCCGTCATCCATCGCCGCAAAATCGACAGACGCACTTCGTTGACCGCGCGCAGCGACGCAAAGTCGCGGCACGATTCGTCCCACCATCCATCGCGGTCGAACACGGACGCAGCGCTGTCGTTCGTCACGAACCCCCGACGGGCTGCATGACGATCGTGCCACCGGCAACTTGGATCCGCAGGAATGCGCCGCCGGCCTCGCAGCGCGCGGGCTCCCCACCGTCGAGGGACAAGCCAGCTGCATCGAGCCGCCATGTTCCGCCGAGTGTCTGAAAGCCCAGTCCGTCTTCACCATCGACGAGCGCGGCGCCGGTGTAGCGACCATCGGCAACGAACACGTAGTAGACCTTCCGCAGCGACAACGCCGCATCGCCTTCGATGCTGCGCGACTCGTGGAATCCCACCAGTTGTTGGCCCGTGGCAGGTTGCCACGCAACAGCGGCCAGGAGCGCATCCGAGGCAACCGCGCGATCTGCAGAGGCCACGACGTTGGACGCGTAGCAACCGCCGAGCACGACACACGGAGCGAGCAACGCCGCACGCAGGATCTCACTTCGCACGATCGACTCCTGCGGCAACTCGCGCGCGCAGCGCGATCCAGACCGTGACATCCGGCTCCATCCGGATCACCACTTTGTCTGGCACCGGCACCGCATAGTCAGGCAAGTGCACCTTCGCCTGCCCCTCGATCATGACGCGACGGCTTGGCTCCACCGTGAGCAGCACAGGCATCGACAGAGGCTTCTCCACGCCGCGGATCGACATGAGGCCCGTGACCGTTCCCTTGACCGTCATCTTCGCGGCATCGACGCCGTTGTCGTCCGGAAGGAACGTCTGCACCGTGAATCGGATCTCCGGGTGGACCTTCGCATCCAGGTGCTCCAGCATCGCTTCGTCGCGCCCCTCGACTCCGGAGTCGAGACCCGCAGCTACGCAGACGATTGCGCCTGCGAACGATGCTGCAGGATCGGACAGCTTCGTGGTGAACGTGCCGTGGACCTTGGTCGTCACGCCGGTGAAGTCGTGCAGCGTGCTCTTCGCATCGAAGCCAACGCGGCTGAGTTCTGGGATCACTTCGAACGACTGCGTCTGATCGAA